>JALURJ010000127.1 GCA_027016915.1 Desulfurococcales archaeon
CCTGAGGCCATCTGGGTGTTCGAGGTGGAGGACTTCGGCCCTCTGGTGGTAACAATAGACACCACTGGGAGGAACTTGTACGAGGAGCTCATGGGTGAGGTTGAGAAGAGGCTTAAAGAGCAGCTTGTCGAACTAGGATACGAGGTGTAGGGGTTTGGACGAGATAGTGCACGATGTAGCTATAATAGGCTCGGGCTTAGCTGGGCTAAGGGCTGCCGTTGAGATAAAGAGGTTCTACGGCGACAAGATCGACGTCGGCATATTCTCCAAGCTTCAGCTTATGAGGAGCCACTCCGTAGCTGCCGAGGGCGGGACCGCTGCCGTCCTCTACCCGGAGGAGGGTGACAGCTTCGAGCTCCACGCCTGGGACACCGTGAAGGGCTCTGACTTCCTGGCCGACCAGGATGCTGTGTTCAGGCTGGTGGAGCTGGCGCCCAAGGAGATAAGGCTCCTGGAGCACTGGGGCATACCGTGGAGCAGGAGGCCTGACGGTAGGATAGCTCAGAGGCCCTTCGGAGGCCACAGCTTTCCCCGCACAGTCTTCGCGGCAGACAAGACAGGGTTCTTCGAGATGCAGACCCTCTACGGGAAGCTCCAGCAGTACGACGGCTGGGAGAGGTACGACGAGTGGTTCGTCACCTCGATAATAGTGGAGGACGGCGAGTACAGGGGCTTCACCGTTATAGACCTTAGCACAGGCGAAATGTACCTAGTCAGGTCCAAGGCCCTAATCCTCGCCACAGGCGGTGGCGGCAGAATATACTCATTCTCAACCTACAGCCTCACCGTTACCGGCGACGGGCTAGGCATGATCTACAGGGCCGGCCTCCCGCTCGAGGACATGGAGTTCATCCAGTTCCACCCCACCGGGCTGGTGCCTTCGGGCATCCTGATCTCGGAGGCTGCCAGGGGCGAGGGCGGCCATCTGATCAACAGTAAGGGAGAGAGGTTCATGTCCAGGTACGCGCCGGAAAGGATGGAGCTGGCGCCCAGAGACGTTGTTGCCAGGGCCATGATGACAGAGATCCTTGAAGGTAGGGGCGTGGAGCACCCCAGCGGGCTTAAACACCTATACCTGGACCTAAGACACCTGGGAGAGGAGAAGATCAACGAGAGGCTTCCCTTCATCAGGGACCTAGCCATAAAGTTCGCTGGAGTAGACCCGGTGGAGGAGCCCATACCTGTGAGGCCTGTCGCCCACTACACCATGGGAGGAGTGCCCACAGACATCGATGGGAGAGTGTTGGACCATGAGGGCAAGCCTATCAAGGGCCTCTTCGCAGCCGGAGAGGTAGCAGCTGTAAGCGTGCATGGCGCCAACAGGCTCGGCTCCAACAGCACCATAGAGTGCCTGGTCTGGGGGGCGATAACAGGCAGATTGGCAGCCGAATACGTTCTCGGCGTCAAGGATCTCCCGCCCAAGCCAGCAGAGAAGGCTGCCGCCGAGGAGAAGGAGATATTCGACAAGCTCCTTAAACACGAGTCAGGCAGCGACACCGTATACACTATCAGGAAGGAGCTGGGCGACACCATGGACAAGTACGTCTACATATTCAGGGACGAGGAGGGCCTCAAAAAGGCGCTCTCCAAGATAAGGGAGCTTAAGGAGAGGATGGAGAAGGTGTACCCTGGCGATAAGGGCCGGGTTTACAACATGGACCTGGTAAGGGTGCTGGAAACCAGGAATATGCTGGACGTCGCCGAGGTTGTGGCTACCGGGGCACTGGCTAGGACGGAGAGCAGGGGCGCACACTACAGGCTAGACCACCCTAAGAGGGACGATGCCAACTGGTTGAAGCACACCATAGCTGTCCGCGGCGCTGATGGGAGGCCCATCCTGACCTACAAGCCTGTCAAGATAATTGCCTGGAAACCCGTTGAGAGGAAATATTAGTTGGGGTGGTATGCATGCCTAGAAAGAAGCCCAAACTCCTGGACAACAGGGGTGGCCTACGCCACCATCTAAACCCCAGCTATCCCCGTGCCAGGTGGACGGCTGAGCGCTGGGCCTTCATCCTCCACAGACTGACAGGGATATTCCTGGCCGTCTACCTGCTGGCCCACATATTTGTGACCAGCAGGGTGGCGCAGGGGCAGGGCGCTTGGGAAGCCATAATGTCTAGCATAGAGTCAAACCCTCTCGGCGTGGTCGGTGAGTGGATACTTTGGGGTGTCATAGTGTTCCACGGCCTCAACGGGATAAGGCTGGTACTAGCCGAGGCGCTGGGAATAGGGGTTGGCGACCCCCGGAAACTCAAGGTGCCTCCTGAGCCTGAAAGCGTGTATGGGAAGCAGAGGGCCCTACTATGGATCTTCGTGGTTCTCGGCTTTATAGCCTGGATAGTTGGCGGAATAATCCTGTTCGGAGAGGCGGGGTGGTTGTAATGAAGGAGTCAACCGTTCAGTTAATACAATACCTTACGGCGGCTCTGCTGGTAGCCCTGCTGGCATACCATGTACTCCAGCACACACCCGTGTTGGAGGAGGGCTACAGGGTTAGCCTGGAGTACGAGAACGTGGTTAAGCACTACGCTAATGAGCGCACGGTTCTGGCGCTGCTGCTCTACGCCGCGCTGTTCCACGGCCTCAACGGGCTGCGGGCCATACTGCTAGAGGTGCTGCCGAGTAGTGCGGGCAAAGCTGCCACCATACTACTCATACTGATAGGCATAGCTGCTGCTTACTTCGGTACACTGACCATAGTGGAGGTGGCGTAGAATGGCGCAGGGTGCGCAGAGGGTGAGGTTCAAGGTTAAAAGATACGACCCCGAAACCGGCAGGGTATGGTGGCAGGAGTACGACGTCGAGGTCTATAAGGGCATGACTGTGCTGGACGCCCTAAGGAAGATTAGGGCTGACAGCGACCCAACGCTGGTTCTGAGGTTCTCCTGCAGAATGGGTGTGTGCGGCAGCTGCGGCATGGTGATAAACGGGGCGCCCAGGCTGGCATGCCAGACACAGGTAGAGCATCTGGGGACAGACATGGTGGTTGTGGAGCCTCTGCCCAACTTCCCGGTCCTCAGGGACCTTGTAGTGGACATGGAGGACTTCTTCGCCAAGCACCGCCTGATAAAGCCATACCTCATCAGGAGAGATGTAGAGGAGCAGGAGAACCCGACCCTTGAGTACCTAATGAGCCCCGACGAGCACCAGCTAATAAAAAGGTACACCTACTGCATCCAGTGCGGCCTCTGCGTAGCGGCATGCCCCGTCTCAGCAATAGACCCAGAGTATCTCGGACCTCAGGCGCTGGCACAAGCCTACAGGTTCATAACAGATGTAAGGGACGAAGGCTATGCCGAGAGGATAGAGGTCGTGGACAACGAGCATGGCTGCTGGCGCTGCCACTTTGCGGATTCCTGCTCCGTCGTCTGCCCGAAGGGCGTCGACCCCGGCCAGGCCATACAGCTGCTGAGGAAGACAATATTCAAGTACAGGCTAAGGCTGTTTAGAAAGAAGGCATCACCTGTAGCGCCGCCGCTCAAGGCTGAGAGGAGGCCTGGGATCCCCGAGCCTCCGCCGAGGACAGTGCAGCCGGAGGAAGCCCAGGAAGCGTAGCCACCCCTCCCTACCAATTCTTTTGAAATGCCTCCGCCTAACAGGTTTTGAATCTATTATTCCGAAACTAAATATATAAAAAATATTTTTATGTATGGTAAGGTAATGGGATTAACAAATATTAGACTTGGGCAATCTATAAAATCCCTCAATATCTATTATGTACCGGATACACAAGTATGTACCTTGGAGGTGGGTTCGTCCCTTGATAACTATAATTGGTGCAGGCAAAGTAGGTGTTTCCGCTGCCGTCCAGATAGCCGTTAAGGAGCTGGACGACATAACCTTGATCGACATAATTCCTGGGAGGGCTGAGGGCGAGGCCCTAGACCTCGGGCACATGGCGTCCATCCTGGGTCTCAGCATAGACATCAGGGGATCTAACGACTATAAGGACATGGCTGGCTCCGACCTAGTCATAGTCACTGCCGGGTTCCCGAGGAAAGCCGACATGACCAGAGAGGACTTGCTCAGAAAGAACGCTGAAATAATAAAGGCAGTGGGTGAGGCTATAAAGGAGCACGCGCCTAACGCTATAGTCATGTTGACGACCAACCCGCTGGACATAATGGCTTACGGGCTCTGGAAGGTGACGGGCTTCGAGCCGAGAAGGGTAATAGGCTTTGCCGGCGTCCTCGATGGCGGCAGGCTCGCCTACTATATCTCAAGGGAGCTTGGTGTATCCCCTGCCTCTGTGCAGCCCTGCGTTATAGGGCAGCATGGCAAGGCAATGATTGTGGTGCCTAGGCTAACTTTTGTCGGCGGTAAGCCCCTCACGGAACTAGTGGATGAGGCGACCATAAAGAAGCTGAAGGAGCTAACCGTCGATGCTGGCAGGAAGATCATCGAGCTGAGGGGGTGGTCCTCCAACCACGCTCCCGGAGCAGGCCTTGCAGTGATGGCCGAGTCCATAAAGAAGGACCAGAAAAAGGTGTTCTACTCCTCAGTATACCTGAACGGCGAGTACGGGGTTAAAGATGTATTCATAGGCGCCCCCGCCGTCCTAGGCAGGAACGGTGTAGAGAGAATTCTAGAGCTACCCTTAAACAAGGAGGAGCTAGAGGAGTTCCGGAAGAGCGCTGCAACCATAAGGCAGGGTGTAGACGAGCTACTAAAGATGCTTTAAACCCATTTAGAAGGTCATTCCCAAATTTTTCTCTATCCACCGTAGTGGGTTGAAGCTGCGCTGCGCCCTAGCCCGCGGGGTATGATGATCCGTGTTTCACCGGACCCTTCCGGGGTGAAGAACGCCACGCGGCTGACCTACAATGGCTTAAGGCTTAGCAGGCTTTCGACTTTTTCGGCTTTATACTCGAGTGGTGTGTCCTTGTCCCTCCTATCGTCAACGGTGATGATGGTGATGATCCTTGGGGCACCCATGGCTGTTAGCGTGTCATGTATCCTTCTAAGTATCCTCCCGATTTCCTCTAGGCTCCCAACTTCAACGCTTGTATCTGCAGGCCCTACTACAGGCTTGTAGCCCATCTCCCTGAGGACCCTAACGGCCTCTGCTACGTACTTCGAAATGCTGGGCCCTACGCCCAGCGGGATGACCTTGAAGGTTGCATGGATCCCCAACGCGGATACCCTTGATTCTAGTATTAAGGGGTCTAAATAAGCAATGCCGATTCTTTAATTATTATTAACCTTTACATAGATTTTAATAATTTTTGGGACAATAAAAAATATATTACATTTTTTGCTATATCTATACGGTAAAGTGGTTGGTATGCTGGGACGCCGTCAGAGCAGTCAGAGCCAGTGCTGCACCGATAGGCAGTCTCTTGTCCCGTTAATCTGGCAGTCCTACATACACGCGCACCTAGACGCGGAGCTCAAACTCCACGGGTATCTTCCCTGCGTTCTCGCTATACGTGCTGTCAGGACGATCTGGAGCGACTTCTCGAATGCAGAATATATGGGTGTTAAGCTCAAAGACCTGACGTTAAACGAGTACCTGGACCTGCTTGTCGAGACGGGGCAGGTTAAGAGAGCTGAACTTAAATTTAAGAGCACCCGAGCGGTGCTCAGGATAAAGGGTTGCTCCTTTGCCCCGGTCTTCCATCCCCAGCTCGGCCAGAGGTTTATATGCCCCCATGCATTGATGGTCTTTGCACTGCTTAAACGGTCTTTCAGCGACGTAAAGTTCAGCGAGAACCTGAGCCAGCTTACGAAGGATGGGAGCATAACTGTTTTTGACACAGTGTAGCTGGGGGCAAGGTTCCAGGAAAGCCTAAATAGTGCTACTGCACACTAAACTTACACGGTGGCCCACATTATGTCCACATCCAAACTAATGGATATCACCAGGACGAGGCCTTCAACCGACATCATTATGCCGGTCTGGCTGCCCTTCATAGGCTATCTGATCGCCATAATAGGGGTTCTAACCACGGTTGCAGGAATGGCTATGAGAAGAGACATGGCTTCAGCCGCCGTTGGCGGCTTCGGTACGCTTCTCATAGTTGTAGGGGCCATAATTAACGTGTATGTTATTTATAAATGGATTGACCGGAGAAACAAGCACTTCCGCCGCAGCCACGAGTTCTTCAGGGAGATCGAGAGAATATTGGCTAAGATGGGGTCGTCTCGGGCTGAGAGAATTTCCTCCATCTTGAGGGAAATGGAGCTGGAGGAGCAGCATAAGAGTCCGGCGGTATGGGTAATTTTATCACTACTGGTACCGCTTGTGATCCTGTATGTGTTCTACTTCCTCACGAGGGACTTTTACCAGCACTCTGTGAGGGAGGCCCACCTTGTGGAGGAAGCTGAGAAGGGTCTAGAAGAGCTGGGATCCCCCTTGCCTAGCAGAAAATACAGGCCTTTGCCGGAGAGGAACGCGGTTATCTATGCTGTACTAACGTTGCTCACAGGGATCTTCGGGGTCTACTGGGTCTATGTGCTCACAAAGGACCCAAACGAGCATTTTAGAGAGCATGCACTGTACGAGGACGAGCTTGTAGCTTCGCTGGAAAAAACGCTGGCCTAGACCTTTCACCGCTGAGCCAAATTTTTATTTCCCACTCATTCATACACGCACGGTGGGATTATGGCCAATACGAGGAGATACAAGGTCTACAGGGAGGTACTGGCTAAACTAGGTTTAGAGCAGCTCGACGTCTACAGGTATCCTAAAAGCGGCGGTGCCCGCGAGGTGATCAGAGCTCGCGATAGTTCCGGGAAGCTGGTGTTAATCAAGTTGCCAAGGTTCAGGGAGGAGATGACTCCCGAGGAGTTTGAGGAGTTCGTTAAGAAGCATGTTTCAGGGTAGAACGTTGCTGTAGCTAGCCAGCGAGGCTAGATGCGTAAACAATATTTTAAACCATATTCGGGGCAATAACCTGTTGATACGGTTATGTTGGACCTCGACGTGGGCCGCGTCCTCGGGGAGATACGGGAGGCCTTCAGGGTGGTCCTCTCCGCTAATCTAATGCTGGTTCTCGCAGCCTTCACTCTATATTACTCGTCCGTCTTCGTCTACGCCTTGAGGTGGAAAGTCGTCCTCGGCAGCATGGGTTACAACGCTCCAATAAGAGTTCTTGCAGCCGGGTTTCTGGGCGCGGTCTTCGTGAACAACATAACACCAACCAGCAGGGCTGGCGGCGAGCTGGTGAGGGTGGCTTATCTCTCATACAAGGCTGAGGTACCTGCAGTCCCGGCGTTTAACAGCATAGTGTACGAGAGAATAGTCGAGTCCATACCTGTCATAGCGTTGGCCATAGTAGCCGTGCTTTACGGGCTCTATGTGGGGACGTGGAATCCATGGCTCACCGGCTCGGTGGCGGCCCTTATACTGCTGGTCATCGTTTTCTTCCGGTTCTGGGACACCCTGGTAGAGTTTGCCGTCCGAAAACTCGGCCTGGGCTTCAACCTCGACTCAAACATGAGGATCTCAGGCCTCTTCTCGAATAGAAGGCTTTTCGCCGTCTCCCTCACGCTTAGCAGCATTGTCTGGATACTTGACGTAATTAGGCTCTACCTGGTGGCGCTGGCGTTGGGCTGGGAGGCCCCCATAATGAGGTTCACCGTTGTGGCTGTCATATATCTTGTCCTAGGAATATTCGGCTTCACGCCCGGGGGGCTTGGCATAGTGGAGGGCGGCCTCTCCGCAACCTTGGCAGCCATGGGGGCGCCGCTTAAAACGGCTATAGGCATAACAGTTGTTGAGAGGCTCATCTCATATGCGTCAAGCACGCTGATCGGCTTCCTCGTTATAACCCTTACAGGAGGAAGAGAGGCTTGGAAACGCTTAAGATCGCACTAGCCTCAGACTGGTTCCACCCCAAGGTGGGTGGTATAGAGACCCACATCCACGAGCTTGCCCTGAAGCTCCGGGAAAAGGGGCACGAGCCCCACGTGATCACGCATGATTATAGGGTGCTTTCACCCTACAACGACTCCTTCCCCTACCCGGTCCACCGCTTCTCAGCCTTCGTGTACTTCAAGGAGAGCCATATAAGCCTGGGCCCAAACCTGCTGTGGAAGGCCAACGAACTGTACAAGAGCGTAGGGTTCGACATAACCCATGTCCATAGCATCTACTCGCCGCTATCCATAGCGATAGCCAACCTCTCTAGAGGTATACGCGGCGTCCCTGTGGCTGCCACGAACCACTCGTTTTTCGGCAACCCCCGTCTCGGCTTCCTAATACTTAGACTCATACGTTACTATACCAGCAGGATAGACGTCTTTATAGCCGTCAGCAGCCCTGTGGCCGAGGATACGCGGCGGGTGCTTGGGAGAAGCCTTAGGGGCAGGCCCGTATACACCATACCTAACGCCGTTGATCCCGGCTTCTGGAGGCCGCCCAGCTGGGAAGAGAGAGTGCAGGCTAGGAGGGAACTGGGCCTAGATGAGAGCGGCGTGGCTGTAGCCGTTGTTGGGAGGCTCACCGAGCGGAAAGGAGTTCACATGGTCCCCGGAATCCTTAGGAGGGCGCGACGCCTGGCTGGCGGCGACAGACTATTCCTCGTAATAGCAGGTGACGGGCCACTGAAATCCAAGATCATGGAGGAGATCACGATGAACGGGCTTGACGGCTCGTCCAAACTCCTAGGATTCATGCCACGTTCCAGGCTGAGAATGGTGTACTGGGCGGCCGACGCACTCCTCATACCCGGGCCCTTAGAGGCTTTGCCCATAACATCGCTCGAGGCCATGTCTTGCGGGCTTCCAGTAATAGCTTGGAGAGGGAGCGGGCTCACGGATGTTATTGTTAACGGCGAGACGGGCTTCCTTGTACATGGGCCCGGAGAGTTCGCTGAGAAGCTAGCCTTGCTGGCCAGCGACGAGGAGCTGCGGTTCAGGCTCGGCGAGAATGCTAGGAGGAGGGTTCTAAACGAGTTTTCCTGGGACAGGGTTCTGGGCAAGATACTTAGCGTCTACCGCGAAGCCATGGAGAGGGCTGATGGCGAGGACAAGAGATACCTGCTGTACAAGCTCTGGAGGAGGGTTAAGGGGTGAGATTAGCCGCGGTAACCTTTGATGTCGAACACGACTGCCCCCCATACCTGAATACCTACCATGGCGTTGAGAAGGGCCTTCCCCGCATCCTAGACCTGCTGGCGGAGAAGCGTGTCAGGGCGGTGTTCTACTTCACGGCAGACGTGGCTAAGCGCTACCCATCACTGGTTAGGAGGGTTGTGGACGAGGGCCACGAGCTGGGTTCCCACGGCTATATGCACGAGAGACTCGACAAGCTCCCCCCATCGGACGCTATCCGCGCTATAGTCAAGTCCGCCCAGGCGTTGTCCAGGTACGTTGAAACACTCCACTCCTTCCGTGCTCCTAACCTACAGTTACCATCATATCTGCTCCCAGCGGTGCATAGGGCTGGGTTTGACGTCGACTCTTCGTTGGCAGCGTATAAGCCTCCCTTCCAGTCTAGGCCATGTATACACAACGCGCTGCTAAGGGTGCCTGTATCCGTAACGTCGTCCGTACTAAGGCTCCCCTGGCATCTGCAAAGACCTATACATGCCAGGCTTCCCAGCCCGGCCGTCTACTTCTCCCACCCCTGGGAATTCGTGGACATGCGGGGAAGGCTGCTGCGGCCTGACTGTGTTTTCAACACTGGTGAGAGAGCACTGGAGCTTCTCGCCCGCCTGGTGGAGCACTTGAAGAGGGGTGGCTGGAGGATTGCTACGATGGAGGAGTTGCGGGGGATTTTAAGCCCACAATCCAGATGTATGGACAAGTATTCCATTTAACTATAATGGATTTAATATATATTCTCAACGTTTGACCATATCTATCAATTGGTCGGGAAAGTATTTAAATGATCAATAATATATTTTCGCTTCGGAGGAGAAGTAGATTGTCCCAACCCGTCTACGACCCCTACGAGGAGGCCAAAAAGCAGCTCCGCAAAGCAATAGACCTTCTCGGATACAGCGATGAGATATACGAGATCCTCGCGGTTCCCGACAGAGTGCTGCAGGTCAAGGTCCCCGTCAAGATGGACGACGGCACCACCAAGGTCTTCATAGGCTGGAGGAGCCAGCACAACAACGCCCTCGGCCCCTACAAGGGTGGGGTCAGGTACCACCCCAACGTGACTAAGAACGAGGTCATAGCCCTCAGCATGTGGATGACTTGGAAGAACTCCCTTGCAGGCCTACCCTACGGCGGGGGGAAGGGCGGCATAAAGGTTGACCCCAGGAAGCTTAGCAAGCGGGAGCTCGAGCAGCTCTCCAGAAACTTCTTCCACGCCATATCCGAGATCGTGGGCATAGACAAGGATATCCCTGCCCCTGACGTTTACACCGACCCCCAGACCATGGCCTGGTACATGGACGAGTACAGCAAATACGTGGGCTACCAGGCATTCGGCGTTGTGACCGGCAAGCCCCTGATCCTGGGAGGCCTCTATACTAGGGTCATCAGCACTGGACTGGGCACAGCCCTCACAGCCAAGCTGGCCGCCGAGAAGGTTTGGGGCACCGTTGAGAACAAGACCGTGGCCATACAGGGCTACGGCAACGTCGGCTACTATGCGGCCAAGTTCCTCCATGAGTGGGGCGCCAAGATCGTAGCCGTCAGCGACAGCAAGGGCGGCATCTACAAGCCCGAGGGCCTGGACCCCGAAGACGTTATGAGGGTGAAGAGGGAGACAGGCAGCGTGATCAACTATCCAGGCGTCCAGAGGATCAGCAACGAGGAGATCCTAGAGCTGGAGGTAGACATACTGGTCCCCGCGGCGCTCGAGAACGTGATAACGGAGAAGAACGTTGAAAGGGTCAAGGCCAAGGTTATAAGCGAGGGGGCCAACGGGCCCACCACTCCAGAGGCCGACGAGGTTCTAGCCAGGAAGGAGGTCATCGTCGTGCCCGACATCCTGGCCAACGCTGGCGGCGTCATCATGAGCCACATCGAGTGGGTCAACAACAGGATGGGCGGCTGGATTACCGAGGAGGAGGCCAAGAATAAGCTAATTGAGAAGATGACCAACAACTTCAACGCTGTCTGGGACTTCTGGAACAAGATAGGCCGCGACAAGCCCATGAGGGATGCAGCCTACGGGCTCGCCGTTAAACGCGTCGTCGAGGCCATGAAGCTGCGCGGCTGGATATAATCTTTAGCACCACCTCAGGATTTTCTTTCCTCCCCCTTCAATAGTATTTGTGAGGCTAGTATCAGGAAAAAATAGTGGTTAGCTGATTGAGACCTGTTATCTCGACCCCGTATCGCCCTCCTTCAAGAGTGCAGTTCTAAGGGAAGGGCCGCCGGGCAATGATATCTTTCCTGCAAGCTGCTCAGCCCAGAGAGGGTGCTCTTCCCTGATTCTTCTCAGCGGCATTTTTCCATGGATGAATGTTGGGTCCATGGGGAATACTGTGGGCCTGAAGTGCGTATAGGCTATATGCACCATCAGTATGAATGATATGGCCAGTATGGCTTCCTTAAAGTGCATCACCCACAGGATGCCGTCCAACACACTGGGACCATATATGGCCATAATTATGCCAGGTATGCCGAGTACAGCTATCCCCCAGTAGACACCCCAGTACTCAAACAACTGCTCAGGATCGTACTTGCCGTAGGGCTCTGCCTTGATCCTGGGCGAGATTGATCGTAGGAGGGGCTTCACGAAGGCCTTCAGGAACCTGAAACTGTAGATTTCAAGCATTGGGTATCTCTCCCTGAGGCTCTCACCACTAGCTTTGGCTAGTATAGCCTCCACGGCATACTGGGCAAAATGCAGTATTACTAGCACGCCCATGGCTATGCCTGAGTATACGTGTACCGCTATCAGAGTTGGCCTGGTAGCCAAGACTTCGAAATGTGCTGCAAGCCCCGTAGCGGCGCATAGTATGAAGGTCACTATGAGCCATAGGTGCTGAATTCGTGGCCAGAGCCCTAACCTATTCACCCACACATCGCCTGCCGACTCCTTACTGCTATAATATCTTCTCCACTTCCCGGCCTCCTTGGCCTCTAACGCTAAATGCCCAAGCACCCACCAGCTCCCCAATATGGCTACTACGACTATTAGCAGGTCGAATCCTAGGGATATGAGGTCCCTCCACCACGCAGTGCTGCTTATGTTTATGTTGGACAGGATGTCGTTCAGAGCCTTACTTCCTCCCGACAACAGCGTGTCTATCGCAAAATAGTATACTAAGGCCCAACCTAGTGTCAATACTATAGCCGTGGCAATGAGGCTACCTATAAAGCGCGGTATCCATGAATTCTCGGTCACCACCGCCACCCCCAGTAGGTTTTGCCTTACCCAGGCTTCTTAGACCCCTTGGACTTCATATAGGACCAGACACCCGCGATGGCCCCGATAATCCCGGTTAAGGCGGCCCCACCAGCAACCGTTTTCCCGGGATTGCTGGAGGAGGACCCTGGAAGCTCCAGCCGTACAATATTATGGGCGTGGGGCCTCATGTCTGTATGGCAGGTCTCGCACTGCATCTTACCGCGAGTAAACTGGCCCATCTCATAGTTGGTGCCCTTGAAGTGGCAGGTCCTACAGCTGGCCGTTGTCTGTGAGAATGTAAAAGTACCTAGGAGTTCAAGCTCCCCCTTAAGGTCGGCGTTTAGGAGTTCCACGGCTTTGGCTGCAACGTCGCCGGTGAGCCTCGCACACCTCTCAGACCTCTCCGGCGAGCCGCTGGCGTATCCCGAGACCTCGCACCAGTTGCTGACAGATACGTGGCACAGTATGGAATGGCTCACACTCTGCGGCAACACCTTGTCGCTCTTATACTTCTTGACGAAAAACTCATGCCTGCTGGCATACTCGTTGCTCTTATCGCTGGGGAACAGAGCGGTTTCATACCATCGGAAAAGCATATCACCTATCTTCTTCCAGTTCTCTGAAACCATCTGTATCGCTGCAGCCGAGCCATTTAGCGCCCCACACAGCGACGCCCACCCAAGCGCGCCGCCAGCACCATACTGCATCATACTATGCAGATGCTTCCCCTCCTCTAGCGCCGCCTCAACTTCCTCCCGTGTCGGTATCGGGAGCAGTGTATAGGGGTATCCGATCTTCTCCCTCAGGGACTCTATGATGCCCCAGAACGCGCCGCCGGCACACTCGAAAGCGTAGTAGCCTAGATGCCCCATCTTCCTAACATACTCAACGTCAAGTTCCACGTAGGGCCACGGTAACGGCGGCGCTGATACCTCGGCTTCAGCAAGAGCTCTTCCTGCACCTTTATAGACATTACCCAGTATTCCGCCTAAAGCCATTGCTCCTAATGCTTTGAGGAAATTCCTCCTATTAACCATCACTTACACCTGCCCACCATAATCCCACAATATTATATAAATTTTAATAATAACTAATTAAAACTACTATTAATTAGGCCTTGTAACATGGCAATTATATTATGAGATTTATTTAATAAAACATTAATATCAGTCAATTATAATTGAGAGACTCCCAAATTATATTGACATGTTTGTAAAGTTTTCACTCAAGCTATACAATGGAAAATTAATCATTCATTAATATAATATGAATTATTGAAACATCATATATTAATAAAATACCATTTTAGACTAAAAACTATTAATAAACAAAATATTTTAGTTTAGGGGCGCTTCGGCCCTCAAATAATCTCCGAGACCTC
>JALURJ010000128.1 GCA_027016915.1 Desulfurococcales archaeon
CCCCAGGAGACCCTGAGCTTCCCCGAGCCCCTAGCCATGACCCTAACCCGCATCCTAAATTAGCTGGCCTGGGATAAATAGGGTTGCCAGGTGCCCTGAGGGTTGGCGAAGAGAAAGCTGCTGAGGGAGCTGGCCGAAAGGATCCTCGGCGTGGAGGAGGCATCCAGGATCTGGAAAAGGATAGAGGTTATAGGAGACATAGCTGTGATCAGGAGGCCATTCGACTACCCTGTCGAGAAGCTTAAACCGCTAGCCGAGGAAATCCTGAGGGTCATGCCCCACGTGAGGTCTGTGTGGTGTTCGGTCAGCGAGGTCCGCGGAACCTATAGGGTCCGCGAATACACGCACCTGGCCGGCGAGCCTAGAAGCGAGACGGTCTACAAGGAGATGGGCTGCCTCTTCAAGCTCGACATAAGGAAGGTCTACGTCTCGCCTAGGCTGAACTACGAGCATAGCAGGATAGCCAGGCTGGCCAGGCCCGGCGAGGTAGTGGTGAACATGTTCGCTGGCGTAGGCCTGTTCTCCATAATCCTGGCTAAGAAGGCAGGTGTGTCCAAGGTTTATTCCATAGACATAAACCCCGAAGCATACAGGTACATGGTGGAGAACGTCAGGCTCAACAGGGTAGAGGGCGTAGTTGTACCCCTGCTAGGCGATGCTGCCCAGGTGGTTGAGGAGAAGCTTGTAGGCATCGCCGACAGGGTCCTCATGCCCATGCCTGACCTCTCCTACAAATACCTCCCCCAGGCGCTGAAAGCCCTTCGCCCAGGCTTCCAGGGGTATCTCCACGTCTACGAGTTCACCTTCGCGGGTCCCGGCGAGAACCCTGTAGAGCTGGTTGTCAGGAAGTTCAAGTCCAGGCTCAGCGAGCTGGGCGTGGAGCACCGCGTCGAGTATGCTAGGGTTGTTAGGACCGTGGGGCCGCGTAGGTATCAGGTTGTAGTGGACTTCTCGGTCCACACATAGCCTGCCGGGAATACGATATATTTCCGCACGGCAGAATGATTATCTACAGGTGGGGTGTGCAGCATGGATGGGTCCCAGGTCATCGGCATGCTAGACCCCATGGCCCTCCTCTTCTGGCTACTGCTGCTCTACACTTTGGTGCACCCCTACTTCAGGCATAAGGCCCTCCAGAACGCCAGGCTTAGGCTCATCAGGGCGATGGAGAGGAGGTATGGGTGGCGCGTCATAACGATGATACATAGGCAGGAGAGGATAGGGTTCTTCGGCATCCCGGTCTACAGGTTCATAGACATAGAGGACTCGGAGAACGTGATCAGGGCTATACGTTCCACCCCGCCCGACCAGCCTATAGCCCTTATCCTCCACACGCCGGGTGGCCTAGTGCTGGCTGCCTCCCAGATAGCCATGGCTCTGAAGAGGCACCCGGCCAGGAAGATAGTGATAGTGCCGCACTACGCCATGAGCGGCGGCACCCTAATAGCGTTGGCAGCCGACGAGATAAGGATGGATCCAAGCGCCGTCCTAGGCCCCCTGGATCCCCAGCTCCAGACCCCGCATGGCGCCTTCCCGGCCCCCTCGCTCCTCAAGGTGGCTAAGGAGAAGGGGGCGGAAGCCGACGACTCCACCCTGATATACGCGGATGTGGCTGAGAAGGCCCTCAGGGAGATACAGAGGACCATTGTGAAGCTGCTGAGCGACAAGATGTCTGAAGAGAAGGCTTTGGAGATAGCTAAGAGGCTTACAGAGGGATACTATACGCACGACTATCCCATAACCTTTGAGGAGGCCAAGGAGATGGGGCTCCCCGTGAGCGAAGACATGCCCCCAGAAGTGTACACGTTGATGGAGCTTTACCCTCAAGCATTGCAGCAGAGGCCCGGCGTCGAGTATCTGCCGAGGCCCCAGCTACCATACTATGGCAGGAAGGGTAGAGAAGGCTAGGCTACTTGCGTCTCCTACCCTTTCTTGGCGAGGGCCTGGCAACCTCGATGGCCCTTATACCGACACCCATGAGTTTCCTAAACACGGCGTCGAGGAACTTGACATGGAACCCCTTCTGCCCGACGAAGGCGCCGAACGCCTCTGTTGAGACCCTAAAGGCGAGCTCCGGGCCGGCGAAGTCGGCGTCGGCGACGTGCTTGTAAACCCAGCTGACTGGGTGTATCGCCCTGACGAAGCTGGAGAAGTCCAGCGTTAGCTCTACCGCCCTCAGCCTCAGGTCGACGTCCGCCTCTATCTTCTCTATCCTCTCGCCACCCCTGCCCACCAGCCTGCCCAGGAACCCCTCCTTGACCACTATGAGCCCGTCGGGGGTGTGCTCGCTGGTTATCTCGAACCTCTTCTTCTCCTCGACGAACTCCACGGCCGTGATTATGTCGGCGTCGGGCGCGTGGACCCTGGCCACGTCGACTATGTTCTTCTCGATCTCGTTGAGAGGCCTGCTCCTCATCCTAGTCTCCAGCAGCAACCTTATACCCCTCTTAGCGCCGGGCCTCACTATGTCCTTGATACCCAGGTCAACCACTGCAGCCTTCTCCTCCCCCAGTAACACCTCCCTTATCAGGGTCGCACCGTCCTGGGTTCCAGGGCTCCGCTGGAACACCGGGTCGCCTGCCACTACAAGTTTACTATTGTGCCCTATCCTCATCATGACCTCGACGGCGCTTTCGGGAGAGACGCTCTGAGCGTCGTCCAGGAATATCAATGCCTCGTCGAAGGTCCTGCCTCTCAGGTAGTGGGTGTCTGCCAGCACTATCCTACCATCTTTCAGCATCTTCTCTACGTTCTCCCACTCCACGAACCCTGACAGTATGTCCCTCAGGTATGCTGAGGCCATTTCGAAGTACTGGCTTCCCAGGTCGGCAACTGTGTATTCCTTCCCCGTCACCACGTCAACAACTGGTCTGGATATGATGAATCTCCTATACCTACCTTCCAGTACAGAGTCTATGCCGTATAGGAGGCTGAAAAGACTCTTCCCAGTGCCCGTCGGGCCGAACACACCTACTATGTCGTAGCTGGCGCTGCTGAGCGCCTCCTTCAGCCGCTCCTGGCCGGGGCTCATTGGTTTCAATCTATCGAAGACCTCGCCCATGCCACCACCCATTGTTTGGGAAGCGGAGAGGCGAATATAAATTTAGGGTAAAGGATCATAATTTGCGTAAAACGGTGTCCCGAAAAATTACTTTTTCTTGCAGGGAGGCTCTAGAGGGTCTCCTACAGGCCTGCTGAGTAGGAAGCAGAGCTTGCTCAGCGAGCCGTAGAACACGCATTCACTGCAGCTCTCGGCCCTGGCTCCCTCGGCCGTGAGGCCCAGGCCCTCGGCCGTGGGCTCGGCTACCACGCCTTCGGCCTGGGCGGCCCTGGCAAGTTCAGCTGCCCTTTCCTCCCCAGCGCGTGCCGGCACCTCCACCGGCTTATAGTTTCGGCAACGCTCATACCGGGTCGTCATGCATGGAAAGGCGAGTGGATTCACGACTCTACCTAGGACTCGGCAGTAGATGGCAGCATCCCTCCGTTCGGCGTGGGGGCATTGAGGCACAGCTCATCTCCCCGGCGTCAGCTCTGCCTTGTGAGTAGGTATAGGCCTAGGACTAGGAGTGCTGAGGGTATGACTCCACCAAAAGCGTACCATAGCCCCAGCGTCAGGGTTCCAGTTTCCTTTGCCACGGTGTAGAGGGGCAGCGTCACGCCATGTATTATGAAGCCTAAACCCATTGCTAGCGAGGCCGGGTCTCGGGTCACCCTCCACATTTTTAGCAGAATGTACGCACCCACTATCAGGGCGACGGGCACCAGTATGCCGAGAACCCTGCCTGCACTGGACAGGAGTATTCTTGTGCTTACAGGCTCTATGCTGGAGAAGTTGGTCATGAACGTCCATAGAATACCGCCCACAAGTATAGATAGGGGTGCAACGAAGTACTCTACCGTTCCCCGGCGATTGGCGAGTTCTAGGACGAAGAGAACCTCAGCGGTTGCCCACGCCATTATTAGTACACCCCTAACGCCGTCGAGGAATAGGAGGAATCTTAGCTCTGTGGAGGGAGTCTCGTCCCAGCCGCCCCACGTTAGGAGCCTTCCAGATATGTAGCCGTCCATGATGCTCTGCGTGGCAACGGCCAGTATACCTAGGAATAGTATGAGGGATGCCTCGAACCCCGTGCGCCTATAGATCACGTATGCTATGGCGGCAGATATGAATAGAAAGGCAGCCGTCGCGTATGGGAACAGCTGTTCGGCTTGCATTGAGCACACCTCTACATCATTTATTTAAATTAGAGGCGGAGCGGTTGGCCTGCATTTAACTAGGCTTAAAATTATGGGTGGACATTATAAAAATTAGGTCCGCCGCCCCTGGGCCTTGCCTCCTCCAACACTCTGGCCAGTCTTCTAAGCCTTTCCCTCCCCTCGGCTACAGCATTATTGGCGTGGTCGATCAGCCTTGCCAAATATTCCTCTCCAACCAGGACTCTATCCTTCTCCTTGAGGGGGGCAACTATCCTTATCCCCGTCCTCAGCTCCACGATGATACCCTTGGACGTCTTTGAAAGTATCCCGCTGTGCTTGAACCCTGCCTCACGGGCTATGCGAAGCACTTCGTAGGCCTCCTCCTCGTCGTAGCAGACCACGTGTATTATTGGCCCTGCCGCTACGAGCCAAAAGGTGTGTGAGGCTGGCTTTGAAAGTATGCTCATGACCTCTTCGAGGGACACGGGGTCATGCGACCTAAAAACCACCGTGGATCCCTCCCTTGTCCAAGGCTTCTCCGCATCGACTATTGTTATCCTGCCGCTGCAAGAACTCGTCGTGTACGATTTGGACCTTTCGAAGAATTTTCGGAGAACCTCCTCTATTCCGGGGTCCAGGTAGCCTATCTCCCGGTCCTCAGCGATCCTTCTCCTAAACTCCTCCTTCCTCCTAAGCCACTGCTTAAGTGGAGGCTTCCGCACCAAACCGCCGCATCCATTATACGTTGCTGGGCGAAGTAATAATATCTTTATAGAGGCGTTAACCAGTACAGCGTGGTGGGCTCCTTGGAGGGCGATGTCATAACGATAGATGAGTTCGCCCGTGTAGACCTTAGGGTTGGCCTGGTAAAGAAGGCTGAGAGGGTGCCTGGCTCCAAGAAGCTAATAAGGCTAATCGTGGACCTGGGCAGCGAGGAGAGGCAAATCCTGGTTGGCATGGGTGAGTTCTACGGCCCCGAGCACTTTACAGGGAAGAGGGTTGTAGTGGTTGCAAATCTAGCACCCAAGAAGATGATGGGCTACGTGAGCCAGGGGATGGTTCTGGCTGCCGGGTGCGGGAGAGGGGAGAAGCCGGTCCTCCTAACAGTGGAGGAGGATGTGCCGCCGGGTTCAAAGATCTGCTAGCACACCTATCCTGGATAGGAGTTCGCACACCTTGCAGACCCCCCTATTATAGGACGTAGGCTCTCCACACACCCTACAAGCGGGGAGTTCGGGCAGCCCCCTGTACCGGTCCAGGGTTTTTTCCACGAGTCTGTCCACGAGTTCCAGCAGTCTAAGAAGAGAGCCGGGGTGCTTCTCCTCTAACTTGTAAAGGTGCTCCCTCACCTTAGCCCTAAGCGTGGGTCTCATTTCTATGTACCGGCACTCGGTCTCCTGGAACCTGAAACCCTTAAGGTAAGAGTACATCGTGGTCTCCCACTCGTAGATCTTGCGGAGCGGTTTAACCCTCTGGACGAAGCGTCTGCTAAGCCTGGGAGCCAGAGGGTGCTGACGTATAAGCCTTACAGGGTCGCCGCGTAAAATGTTCATTATCGCCGTCTGGGCCTCGTCGTCCAGGTTGTGGGCGGTAGCCGTCCTGTCAACGCCCAGGATCTTGGCGTACTGGTTGATTATCCTTCTCCTCAGCGTGCCGCAGTATGTGCAGGGCGACACGTTAAGCCTCTGGGCCTGCGACCTGGCAACGATCTCGTCCAGGCTGTGGCCGACATGCTCCCTTATACTTGTGAAGATTACGTCGACCCCCCGCTCGGAGGCGTATTTCCTTATCTTCTCCATATCCTCCCTCCTATTGTACCCGGCGATCCCCTCCTCTATGGAGAGGCCAACCAGCTTGGAGGGGTCATGGGTCTCGGCCATTATGTCGAGAAGTACGAAGCTGTCCTTGCCTCCCGAGAGGGCTAGGAGAACCCTGTCGCTTGGCCGGATCATGCCATACCTCCTAACCTCGGCCAGGGTTCTCTCTTTAACGTCCCCTATGAAGCATTGTCGGCAGAGGCGTCTGCCCGTATGGGGCTGGTAGATCTCGGCTTCACGCTTCCCGCAGGAGTCGCATAGAACCATTCCGGTCACTCCTCTAGGGAGCGGGGGATTTCCACCACCTTGCTCCCAGCAACTACCTGGTCAACGCTGTGGATAACTGCCCCGGTCTTCTCTAGAACCTCCTTGACCCTGTCGAAGGGGACATCGTTCCCCTCTATTACCACTGTGAGACTCAGGGTTTCGACGTCAACCTCGTTAACCGTGACGTTGACTCCCTCTACCCCAGGCAGCTCGGATAGCATGCTTGCAAGGTCTACGATGCTGGGCTCACGGAGGGGTTTGAGGACGTCGAGCATAATGCGCCGTATAGCGGTCATCCCGGTCCACGCCGACAAATACTGTTTGTAGGGGAGTTTATAAAGTAGTGGGAGGCACCCCGGCTAGCCGGGGGTTTAAAGTTTAAATTGCCCCCACTTCCCTATTCCTGGGGGTGGGGGCTTGGAGGAGAAGGGGGCTCCAGTACCTCTGGTCAGAAGACCCGTGCTCAGAATACATGGCGGCATCGACCAGGGCCTTAGGCCGGGCAGGGGATTCAGCCTGGGGGAGATCGAGGAGGTTGGACTCACGGCCAAGGAGGCAATGAAGCTTGGCATAAGGGTGGATAAGAGGAGGCGGAGTAAGCACCCGTGGAACGTGGAGGCCCTGCGGAGGTACTTGGAGGAGATTGGGTATAAGAAGGGGAGCTAGGCCAGCTTCCACACGCGCTCTTTTTGGTCGAAATACACGAGACCCGCATCCCTCAGCGCCCTGAACAACTTGTACTGCTCCCCAAGCTGCTCAGCCACCTTTTCCTCGTCATAGCTGGATATTCGGGACAGTTTCTCCAGGAACCTCCTGTAGTAGCCGGGCTCCACCGCTATCACGTCGTTCTCAACCTCGATTATGACCGCACCCCTATCCGCCAGCTTGTCGATTATGGCCCTGGGGTTCCTAACCCTGCCTTGGAGGCTGGACATGGATACGAAGCCCTGCTCCACCAGGAAGTCGTAGGCGGTTTTCCTGCGGGGCTCCCTCTCCCTCCTCCTAGCACCCCTTATCTCTGCAGCTAACCCGTCCACAGCAGCTTCTAGGGCGGCTATACGCTCCTCGAGCTCGTGGATTCCGTTCTCTATCCTTTTAATTGACTCAGCTATGCTTTGGAGAAGCTCGCCTAGCTCCTCTCTTCTCTCCTCCCTCCTCCTCTCCCTGAGATACTCGTCGAGGGTTTTGGGGTTCACGCAGACTCCCTTCTCCCAGTATAGTTACGGGTGTGTGCGGCACATTTTAACTTAGCCTAGAGGCCCAGCAGCCCGGCTGCGATGCCGGGTGCGAGCCTGTGGGCTGAGGGTAGAAGCATCCTTAGCAGCTCCTCGTGGGAGTCGTAGTCAACCTTTCTCGAAACCTCGTCCTCCAGGCCAGCCAGGCGGATCGACCTGAGTGCAGCGGCAGCTCCGCGGGGGCCCAGCATGCATGCCAGGCGTGTAAGCCTGTACTGTGCTAGGAGCTGCCTCTTGAGCGGCGACACGGCGGCGTCGTAGGAGCCCTCCCTGCCCTCCGAGGCAAGGGCAGCGGCCATGGGTGCTGTTAGACTAATGGGGTAGAGGCCTCCGCCAGTATATGGCTTCACCATTCCCGCGGAGTCTCCCAAGTAGAGGATTCTGCCCTCGACCTGCCTCGGCCTGGGAGGGCCTCTGAGAACCGTGCCGCCATAATAGTGTTTCAGCCTGAGCGGCCCGTAGGCCCTATCAGCCATTCGGAGCAGGACGGTCAGCCTCTCATAGGCCCTTGAGGCTGCCGCTAGGCCTACCAGCAGTCTGCGCTCACCGAGGGGCACGATCCAGCCGAACATTTCGGGCGACACGGCCTCGTGGTATACTACGCTGAACACACCCTCCTCAGGCCTCCGAGCTGCCTCGGCGACGGCCTGAAGCCCCTTAAGCCTCCAGAGCCTGTGCTTGGAGGGGAGCACATCCTGGGATGCACCCGTGGATGCCACAACAAGGTCTCCACACAGGTTCTCACCAGCCACCTCTACGCAGCCGTTCCTCAGTATGTTCCTAACCCTGGCCTGGCTCCTGATCTCCACGCCCTTCTCCAGGGCCTTGGTCCAGAGCTCCTCCTCAAGCAGAGGCCTCCTAATCCTCACCGCTAGCACGCCGTAGCCGCCGAGTCTCAGAATCTCGCGTCCACCATAGTAGAACGACACAGCTTCATACTCCTCGCCTGGGGCCTGGGGCGCTAGGCGTGCAAGCCTCCTGGCTGTGGCTAGACTTACAAGGCCGGTGCAGTGGGGAGGCCAGCCGGGCCGGGCGTGGTCCTCTAAAACTACTACATCGCCCTGGGCTAGTATGCTGAAGATGAGGCCAGCCGGCCCAGCCCCCACAACTATGAACTTACGGGTTCCCAAGGAGAGGTACACCGGGCTAGCCTAGCTACAAATACTCACAACTAGGCATGGAGCAGGGGCGCGGGGACCCTGCCCCTCCACGATCCGCGCGGCGGGGTCTCCCCCGCCGATTCCTATTCCAACGACCTGTCAGCGTAGCGGCGCTCCACCCTCTCAGCCCTCAGCTCTGAGGCTATGTAGTTGAACGCTCTCTCAGGATCTGTGTGTTCGCCACAGCTATAGACGTCGACGGTGGCGTAGCGGTACTCTGGCCATGTGTGGATGGCTATGTGGCTCTCGAGGATTATCGCCACAACGCTGACTCCCAGCCCTATTTTCCAGCTCTTCACATCCAGCAGCGTCATGTTGCCTATCTCCGCAGCCCGTGCCGCTATCCTTCTGAGGGCCTGCTCGTCGCTCAGTATGCCTGGGTCGCAGTCGTAGAGGTTGCCGTAAACGTGGCGCCCAATCACCCTAGCAGCCTTCCTGCTCTCCAGAAGTCCCTGTATTGCCATGGCGTGCACCCGGGGTTTTTAAACCCCCCTTGTTTTAAAAATTTGATCCCTTGGGCCGGGAAAGCCTGCGGGTGGGGTGAAACGCTAATATTGGTGGCCCGGCGTATAGGTGTTTGGCACTCTGAGGCTGAGTCAGGGAAAGGGGTTGCGCCTTGATAGGCCCTATCCAAAGATTCACCAGGGTGAGCAGTGGGGAGATCTCCAACTATATTCTCCTCGTCGACTCCCCGCAGCTCGTCGACAGGATAAGCGGCGAGTTCGAGGGGGTGCACCGCGTAGAGGGGCGGGCCGGCATAGTTTCCATAACCGGCAAGTATAAGGGTGCAGAGATCACCGTGACCACATTCGGCGTCGGCGGGCCTAGCCTCGCGATAGTGGTGGAGGAGCTGAGCAGGGTTGGGGGGAGGTTTTTCCTCAAGGTCGGCGCGGCCACAGCCATAACCTCCAAGCTCAACATAGGTGATTACATTGTGGTTAGCTCGGCCATAAGGTGCGACAAGGTCTCCGAGGAGTACGCGCCTCTAGAAGTCCCCGCCTGCGGCGACTTTTTCCTCATAAAAAGCCTCGCAGACTCCCTTAACAGCCTGGACGAGAAATACTATGTGGGGACCGTGGTTTCCACCAACGTCTTTTACGTGGAAAACATCGAGAAGGCTAAGGAGTGGGCGAGGTATAACTCGATAGCGCTGGACATGGACACGGCAACCCTCTACGTGCTGGCCCACGTGAAGAAGCTTAGGGCTGCTGCCCTCCTCGTGGTGGACAGCAACCTGGTTAAGGGCATAGAGAGGCCTAGGGAGGAGGTTGAAACCGAGCTTGCCCTCAAAGTGGAGGAGAGAATGCTGAGAGCCGTGAAGCTGGGGCTCGAGGCCCTGAGGCTCTCCTACGAGCGCGTGAAGGCGGCTAAGAAGCCTTAGGCCTCCTCCCAGTTTTTACAGGCTCCCTATCCAGCATGACGTACTGGTCCAGCTCCAGCCCGTCCGAGTACTCTAGCCTCCCGCTGACCCTCACGGCTGGGCCCAGCCTTACGTGGGCTGCATAGATATTGTCTATGATCACGTACTCGGCGTACAGGTTTTCGGCCCTGACCTCGCCCAGCGCCCCCCGAGCCCTCCCTACACCGCTGATGGAAGGCATAGCCGACCTTATCTCCACCCTTCGGGCATCAAGTATCCACGCCCTCGAATAGTCTGTCATCCTGGCTTCGAAGAGGCCTCCCTTGAACCCGTCGATGAGGAAGGAGCCTATGATCCTCACGTTTCCAGCTGTAAGCCTTGAAACCCTGACCCGCCCGACAACGTACATGTCGTCCACCGCCATGCTCTGGGCCTGGAGGATACCGTTGACCACTGCTTCCCCCGCCTGCACGTTGCGGGCCTTCACGACGCCGCTCACTATGAGCTTCTCCGCCTTCAGCTCTCTCGCCGAGAGGGCGCCGGAGACCCTGAGGACGCCTTCAACCGCCACGTCGTTGTCCAGCTTGTACACGCCGTTGAGCGTAAGGCTTGACATGGCCCGCACCCAGAAACCGGTAGTCATACATAACATTGCCGGGTGCATCCTATATGCGTGTAGGTGGTACGTATGGCTCTTCCCGGCTTCATGGTTGCCCGGCACATTGAGAGGTACGGCTCTCTCGACGAGCAGGCTCAGCCAGCGGGCTTCGACCTGCGTGTGGGCGAAGTCATGGTGCCGCGCGGAGAGGGCGTTCTCGGCGTGGGGGAGAGAAGCATACCGGAATATGCAGAGCTGAGCCCAGAGGACGGGTGGTGGCATCTCAGGCCTGGAGCCTACATTGTGAGGTTCATGGAGATCGTCAGCATTCCGGGCAACGCCGTGGGAATATGTCTTCCAAGGTCCAGCCTCCTGAGGATGGGTGCTACGCTGAGCTGCGCCGTGTGGGATCCGGGGTACAGGGGTAGGGGGCTTGCCCTGCTACAGGTCTACAATCTGCATGGCATCAGGCTTGAGAGGGGTGCTAGGGTCGCCCAAATGGTCTTCATAAAGACAACCATGCTCCCCCGGAGGCTCTACGGGGGCGTCTATCAGGGTGAGGGTATTGGAGGTAGTCGTGGATAGGTGCCGCCTGGTGGGCGCCAGGCTGGCCG
This sequence comes from Desulfurococcales archaeon, assembly GCA_027016915.1. Taxonomy (GTDB): domain Archaea; phylum Thermoproteota; class Thermoprotei_A; order Sulfolobales; family WAQK01; genus WAQK01. The sequence continues at coordinate 11,249 of JALURJ010000128.1, forward strand.
CTGTCCTTAGAGGCGTTGGAGTGGACGACTTCACCGACCACCGCTACTACCCTCCCCGCGGAGACGACCCCGAAATGGTGGCCAGGTACTTCCTGGTTATGGTGGCGATGGATCATAGGCTCAGCAGGCCTGGAAGGCCCTACGAGGCGAGGGTTGGCGGGGAGTTTTTCCATGGAGCCGACCTCCTCTATAGGCTCGGCATGGAGAAGTACAGGGAGGATCCAGGCTTCTTCGACCCACGCAGCCTGAGGAGCGTCACCCTGAACGACGTTGTAGGATGGCTCTCGGTGGAAGGAGCCTCTCCACCCGACCCAGGGGTTAGGGTTGTCCTCCTCAGGGATCTGGGCGAGAAGCTGCTAGCCCTCTACGGCGGAAGCGCTACGAGGCTTCTCTCGGAGGCTGGGGGCCTGCTCAAAAGCCTTGGGGGAGGCCTCATCGACAGGTTAAAGGTTTTCCGAGCCTACGAGGACCCGGTAGAGAAGAAGGCCTACCTCCTCGCCAAGTTCCTCGAGAGAAGAGGGCTCCTAAGGGTGCGCGACCCGGAGAACATGGAGGTGCCTGTCGACAACCATCTCACCAGGATAGCCCTCCGCCTGGGACTGGTGGAGCCGCCTGAAAGCATGGTGGGCAAGATACTGAGGGGCGAGGTCTTCTCGTGGGAGGAGGATGTCATGCTTCGCCTCGCCGTGAGGGCTGCCTTCAAGCTTGTCGCCAGAAGCGCGGGCTTCTCACCCTTCGTACTGGACGACTTCCTCTGGATGTTTGGCAGGAAGTGCTGCCCCTGGGACAAGGCTAGGGCTGTGTGCGGCTCGTGTACACCTGCTTGTAGCCGGGTGGGCGGGTGCAGCAGTGGCGGCTGCGTCTTGAAGGGCCTCTGCCTGGCGAGGGCCAGGAACCTCTATTTACCCGAGCACACATACCTGAATACCTGGTACTACTAGGTGTGGCGGCATGGACCTGCGTAGCCTGATAGGGGACCGTGTGGATGAGCTCAGCGAGGAGGAGCGGAGGGTTATGACGTACTTTGTTACCAACGTTTCCGTGGGTGAACTCATAGTTCTGAGGGAGCTTAGGGCCAGGTACAAGATCCCCGAACCGCTCAAGGTGCTGAGATCCCTGGTGGAGAAGGGGCTTCTGGAGAGGGGTGAGGGCTGCTACAACCTTGCCGAGCAGCTGAGGGAGAAGATATTCGCGTCCAGGCATTCCAGGTACACGAGGTAGGGCCATGGAGGGGCGTGGTAGGCTGAAGTACCAGTACATAGACTTGCCGCGCATAACTGTGTGGGTTGCCGACGAGATTCTGCGGGGGGAGACTCGGGTCACCCTAGACCTTGGCCTCAGCGTTGAGGATGTGGAGCTTAGGGGAGACACCGTGGTCCTCCGAGGTGTAGAGGTCTCCCTGGAATCCCTGAGGGGGTTGAGGGACAACGTTGTCTACGAGATCCGCGGTGAGGGCCTGGTTCCCGTGGAGCTGAGGGTGCCTGGGGGTGGCTACTATAAGCTGCGGCCTGTGGGACCAAGGGTGGCGCCGACCTTGGAGATTAACGGTATACACATGCACCGTATAGTGGGCACGGACCCTTGGAGGGACAGTATGGGTAAGGTCAGGGCGGCCAGGGTTGGGAGGGGGCATAGGGTGCTTGACACATGCCTCGGACTGGGCTACACGGCTATAGGCTCTCTCCTCAGGGGTGCTGCCAGCGTGGTGAGCATCGAGATAGACCTGTACGTCTTCGAGATTGCCAGGCGCAACCCGTGGAGCAGGAGGCTTGAAGACCCGAGGGTGGAGATAATCCATGGAGACGCTGTGAGGGTTGTGGAGGAGCTCGACGACGGCGAGTTCGACAGGGTGATACACGATCCGCCCAGGTTTTCCAGAAAAACAGGGGACCTCTACAGCCTCCGGTTTTACCGGGAGCTATACCGGGTTCTGAGGCCTGGAGGCTGGCTATACCACTATACTGGGGAGCCTGGAAGGGTTAGGGGTAGAAGCCTGGCGGCAGGTGTGGCTAGGAGGCTTAGGGAGGCAGGGTTCCTGGTTAGGCCCTGGAGGGGCGGGATGGGGCTGGTGGCGGAGAAACCCTAGTCTCCGGGCTTCAGCCTCACCTTCTTATCCGTATACGTTATTTTGCTCAGCTTCCTCGCAACTGCCCGTAGCAGGAGGTTATGCGCGCCGTGGGGCAGTTTGAGCTTGAGCTCCACATCCCTCACCTCGCCCGGCTCGAGTGAGGGGATCTCCAGGCGTGCCAGCGGTATCCCCATGTTCATCACAACCATGAAGAGCGAGTCGGGAGGGGCCTCGCCCAGGTTGGCGATTTTCGCCTTCAAGACGCCCTCCTCCAACTTCACGTCGCTGAACACTATGCGGGGCTCCTTGTAGACTG
>JALURJ010000129.1 GCA_027016915.1 Desulfurococcales archaeon
CCTATAGGCTGGGTGGGGGCCGTTGACATAAACTACACCTCGCTCTGGAAATACTCTTAACACAAATTCATTAATAAACATTTTCTTTGACAAAGTAGTTTAAGGTAATATTGTTGCCAACTCAATGCAAAAATAAAAAGCCTCCCAGCATAATCTCTGAATAGTGGTGAAGCTTATTGATGCTAGCCACGATCTATAAACAGTTGACGCAAAGGGACTTCAAAATACTTAGAGCTATTGAAAGAGGGTTAGGTAAATACGAGTATGTACCAGTGGAATACATTATAGCCCAGTCCAGGGTGCCGGAGAACTATGCCTACATGTCATTAGGCAAACTAAACAAGCTGAAACTGGTTAGAAGGATAACCGCCATGTACCTAGGGTACCAGCTGACCTACAGGGGCCTCGACTGCCTGGCTCTCAGAAGCCTGGTGGACCGAGGCGTCATAGAGGCCCTGGGCGACAAGCTGGGGGTGGGGAAGGAGAGCGACGTCTACAGGGCCCTAAGCCCGGCGGGGGAGCAGGTCATCCTCAAGCTCCACAGGGTTGGGCGCACAAGCTTCAGGCGGACCCGGAGGTACCGCACCTACCTGGAGGACAAGCCGTCCCTAGGCTGGCTCATCCAGGCCAAGATAGCTGGGGAGAGGGAGTTCAAAGCCCTGGTCGAGCTCCACAGGGCGGGGGCCAGGGTGCCCCGCCCCCTGGGGTGGAGCAGGCACGCCGTGGTGACGGAGTATGTGGAGGGGGTGGAGCTCTACAGGGTTAGGAGCCTCTCAGACCCCATGGATGTACTTCAAAAGATCATTGATACCGTAAGGATAGCGTATACCAGGGTCGGCATAGTGCACGGCGACCTAAGCGAGTACAATATCATGATAACGGTTGAGGAGGAGCCCTTGATCATAGACTGGCCCCAGTACGTGGAGAAGGACCACCCCTCGGCGCCCAGCCTCCTAAGGAGGGACGTGGAATACGTGGTTAGGTTCTTTAGGAAAAAGTTCGATGTAGAAGTAGATCTTGAGGAGGCCCTCCGATACGTTACGGGGAGAACGGATGTCCAGGCAGGCTAGGGTGGTTGTAGGCGTCGATCTCGAGCCGGGGAGCAGCCCCTCCGCTGGGAAGGAGCCCCTGTATTCGGTAGTCGTTCTCAGGAACGGCGAGGTCTACGCCCAGCACGAGGGCGTGCCCCTCAGGAGGCTGATCCGCCTCGTCTGGGAGCACAGGCCCAGCGTCCTGGCGGTGGACAACATATACGAGCTGGGCGAGGACGAGGCATCGGTCGCCAGGTTCGCCGGTCTGCTGCCCCCCGACGTGGAGATAGTGCAGGTGACCAGGGTTGGGGGAGAGTTCGTAGACGTCAGGGAGGCGGCGAGGAGGGCCGGGATCCAGGCGGGTTACGGTAAACCCGACCCCCTCACCACGGCGCTCCTGGCGGCCAGGCTGGCCGACATGGGCTACGGGTCCCGGGTGAGGATAGTTGAGGAGAAGACTAGGATCCTGGTGGCCCGCGGCCGGAGGAGCCCGTCGCCCGGGGGCACGAGCCAGCAGAGGTACAACAGGAGGATAAGGGGATCCCTCCTCAGGGTGTCGAGGGAGATAAAGAAGAAGCTCGACGAGCACGGCTTCGACTACGACATGATCTTCCGCCGCTCCGAGGGCGGCCTCGAGAGGGCCGTCTTCGTGGTGTACGTTCCCCGCTCAAGGCTTGAGGGGATAATTAAGCCCCATCGAGGCCACGACGTGAGGGTCGAGATAACGCCCATCTACTCTTCAAAGATAATGTTCGAGGACGCCGAGGAACCCGCACCACCCAGGCCCGTCATAGTGGGTATAGACCCCGGCGTAACCGTGGGGCTCGCCATACTGGACCTTAGGGGCAGACCCCTGCTACTCCACAGCAAGAAGGACCTAGACCGGGGCGAGATAATATCCATCGTGAAGAAGCACGGCTCCCCAGTAGTAGTGGCCACCGACGTTGCCGAGGTCCCGGACACCGTGAAGAAGCTGGCAGCAACCCTGGGGGTGCCTGTCTACAGCCCGCCCCAGGACCTCCCCACCCTCGAGAAGCAGGAGATACTGCAGCAGTACTCCAAGCTCTACGGTGTCGATGTGAGGGACACCCATGCGAGGGACGCACTGGCCGCAGCCGTTAAGGCCTACCGGAGCCTGGAGCAGAAGCTATACCAGGCCGAGGCCTACGCCTCCAGGATAGGGCTCGACATATCCCTCGACGCCGTTAAGGCCGCCGTCGCGCGGGGCAGGAGCATAGCGGAGGCCGTGGAGGCCGAGATAGAGAGGATCATGAAGCAAACCCAGGTGAGGGAGGAGAGGACTGCCCGTGTCGAGGTCGAGAAGCCCAGCGTCAGCGATGAGAGGGTTAGGAGGCTGGAGGAGGAGATCCTCGACCTAAAGAAGGAGAGGAACAGGCTGCGCCAGAAGATCCGGACCCTGGAGTGGATGGTGGACGAGCTGGAGAGGAGGCTTAGGGAGAAGACCATGGAGTTCAGCATAGAGGTGGCGAGGGACAGGGAGGTGGAGATGCTGCAGAGGGAGGTTCAGACCCTCACCTCCAGGATAAAGAGGCTGGAGGAGGAGATGGAGGAGCTGCGCCTCAGGGCTGGGAGGCTTGCTGAGGCGCTGAAGACCCTGTACCGCGGTGAAGCTCTCCAGGCCAGGGTGGTGGAGAAGCTAACCATGAGCGGCCTCAGGGACTCGGAGAAGGCCTACGGAGAGCTCAGGAGGGGCGAAGTGGTATATGTGAGGAACCCCAACATCTATGAGAAAGACGCCATCCAAAGGCTCAGAGAGGCCGGCGTGGCAGGAGTCCTGCTGGACAAGCCCGAGGGCGGCGGCCTGGTCGACGCCCTGCAGCGCAGCATCGTGCCGGTGGCCAGACTCGGCGACTACCTCGTCATGGCTGAGGGCGACGTTATCCTGGTAAACCCCGGCGTGGCCGGGGACCTCGAGAGGGCTAGGGAGGAGCTGAGGAGAAGGGTGGAGCACAGACTGGACCTGGCCCGAATAGTGGAGGAGTATAGGAGAAAAAGGACTACCTCTCTCCGCGGCTCCTAGAATAGCTGCACCTTCCCCTCCACGAAGAGCTGGGTCAGCTGCTTCACGTTGTCGAGCTCCTCAGCAGCTATCCTCTCAGCCTCCCTTAGGAGTTCGGGGCCCAGCGTGGCGCCGGGGCTGGGAACGAACTTCAGGCTGGCCGACAGGGGGTCGTTGATCGGCCTGCCTATCTGGCTGAGCAGCTCAACGTAGACCTCCTGCACGTCCCCGCCCAGCTCCTCGTAGACCCTCTCGGCTATCCTGGAGGCCAGCACGTTGTAGAGCTTGCCAACATGGCTCACAGGGTTCTTACCGGCTGCAGCCTCCATGCTCATGGGGCGCATGGGCGTTATGAGGCCGTTGACCCTGTTGCCCCTGCCTGTGGCGCCGTCGTCGCCGTGCTCGGCCGATGTGCCGGTTACCGTGAGGTAGACCACACCCTCCTCCGGCTTGTCCGCCGTGTTTATGTGGACCCTAACGTCGTAGTCGGGGGCCAGCTTGGAGGCTAGGTCGAGCACCATTTCCCGTGCCTGTTCCTTCACCGACAAGTAGTGGTCCATGTCCGGCACGAGCCTGGAAACCATGGCAGCCGCTATGGTTAGCTCCACCCGCCGCCCCCTGCGGAGACCCATCACCTTTATGTCCTCGCCCAGTTCGGGCAGCTTCTCCTTAACCCTCCTCGAGTTGAGGAGCCTCTCCGTCTCGTAGACAAGCCTCTCCAGGGTCGATAGGGGGGCGTAGCCCACGCCTATCGAGGTGTCGTTGGCCAGGGGCATGGCTTTGCCTAGCTCGAAGACCTTGACAAGGTCGACGCTCCCCTTACCTATCTTGTAGTCAACTATGACGTGCTTGTCGGGGTCCAGGAACCTGATGTTCTCCCGGATCCACTTCTTGACAGCTTCCACAACTATCCTGCCCACGGGGACTGGCTCTACCCTGCCATTAACCGTCACTTCTGTCGTCGCTCTACCCGAAACAACGATGTAGATCGGGTGGAGAACCTCGCCCCCGCCGAAAACTGGGTTAGCCTGGCCGCCCACGAGGAGGGTCTTGTCCAGATTGTGATGGAGGATGGTGCCGAACCGCTCCAAATAGTACTTGGACAGCTCCCGGCTAGCCATCTCCGAGGCGGAGTCGGCTATGTAGTCGGGGTGGCCTACGCCCTTCCTCTCAACAAGCTCGACTTGGAGGCTCTCCACGGGCTGCCTGGTAATAATCTCCGCGACAATGTTCTTGGTTTTCATGATGTTTCTCCGATGGGCTAAATCGGACTAACAACTATAATTTTTTTGCATACCTCGTTGTTCCGAAATATAACTCCTGGTAATCAGCTACCCCTGGCGCATCAGCTCGTAGTCCACCGAGATGTAGAGTATGGTGCTCCCTCTGATCAGCACCCTCCCATACTTGGTCAAGGGCTCGCCGGTTCCCTCCTTGATCTCGGTGCAGTCGGAGAGAACCATGTTCATGGTGTTGTCGCTCGCCTCCAGCCTCCCTACATACTCGCTTCCATCCTTAAGCTTCACCAGCACGATGTTGCCCCTGGAGTCCCGCAGCAGCTTCAAGGGGCTCACAGGCCTTGGCGCCATCTGCCTCGACACACGCACCACCACTAGCCTGGCATTTACTACCAAACCCCTACCTTGAACCCTGAATATAAAAACCTACCTACCGCCCGCTCCTCCAGAGCTCCCTCCTCCGAGCCTCGAGCAGGTCCTCCTCTACGCCCATGTACTCCGCAGCCGTCACCACCCGGACACCCAGCCTTCCAGCCTTCTCCAAGACCCTCGAGATCCTATCCCTGTAGTTTAGGTCCCTCACGAGGTGGTGGTCGACCACGAGCTCTTCAAGCCCAGGCATCCCGACAAGCTCCTCCATGCTCTTCAGGCCCTGCTCAACATGCTCCACGGGAACCTTGAAACCCTCGAAGTAGGTGGGAGGCCCGCCCAGCACTACTATTGAGGGCCTCCAAGCCTGGATGATCTCAACCGCTCTCCTGCTCATGGGGCCCTGCACGTCCGAGGTGAAGACAAGCCTCCTCCCCCCAGCCTCCACCATCGCCATGACCACGTAGCCCAGCTTCGTGCCCTCGGGGCCGTGGGGCACGGGCTCCGAGAACTCCAGCCTAACGCCGCCCAGCTCGGCTGTGGATGAGTCCATGTACACTACATTGTCAGCCTTCTCCTCGACCCGGTTCTTCTTGAGGAACCTGTAGGCCCTTATCCTCTGGCTAACATTGATGCTGCTGGTGGGGTGCTTTACGAAGAGCAGCTTGCCCCTGTAGAGGTCCGAGTCCTCCGGCCTGAAGAGGTAGTGGTCGTAGTGGTAGTGGGTCACTACGACGGCGTCGGAGTCCAGGAGCTCCTCCCTTATCCTCTCCAGGGCCTCCTCAAGCCTCCTCAGCTCTACGGGGTGGGGTGGGAGGCCGTAGCGCCTAGGCGCCAGCGAGGCTCCCGGGTCTATGAATATCTTAACGCCCCCAGCCTCCACTACTGTGGCTAGGCTCCTCACCCCCATGCTCTCCGCGGCGAGGATCCGGATCCTCAACCCAGCCACCACACCTAAAACCTCGCGTCTGCCAACTATATTTCCGGAGGGTCCGGGTGCGGCGGGAACAAGTGGTGCCAGCGAGCCTCGATGAGGCGGCCGACAGCCTGGCCAGGTGGGTTGCCGAGAAGAGGCTCATAGTGGTGGTTGGGAGGTGCAGCGTCGACTATGTTGGCCGCAGCTCCTCCAAGCTGGGTGAGGGGGACAGGCTCATCATAGTGAAGCCCGACGGCTCCGTGCTGGTGCATAGGCCCAGGGGCTACTCTCCGGTCAACTGGCAGCCCGACTCCCAGTACATCAACGTCTCCCTGGAGGGCGGCAGGCTGCTGGTGCGGTCGGTTAGGGAGAGGCCCAGGGAGGTTCTGGACATATGGTTCACGAAGGTTTACTACGCTGTGAGCTTTCAGGGTATGGTGGACGAGGCCAGGTTCTACGAGTATATGGATGAGCACGAGTTCCGCGACATAATAGCGAGCCACCCCGAGGTGCTGGAGGAGGGCCTCAGGGTGGTGGAGACTGAGAAACCTGTGAAGGGCGGGTACATTGACATATATGCTGTGGACTCCCAGGGCACGCCGGTGATAATAGAGCTCAAAAGGGTGCGGGCCACCAAGGAGGCGGTGGTCCAGCTTAAACGCTACGTCGACTACTTCCAGGAACACCTGGGCGTGAGGGTTAGGGGCATGCTGGTGGCTCCCAGCGTTACCCGGAAAGCCTACGAGTTGGCGTCGAAGCTGGGCCTGGAGTGCAGGCAGGTAAGCCTCGACAAGCTTCTAAAGCTCAGGCCCAAGGCAAGGCCAGGAGCCCCCTCCAGGAGCCTTTTCGACTACATGGAGTGAAGGGTGAGCCATAGGGTGGCCAGGCTGGGGCGGGGCCGCGTAGACTTCGTCATAGAGCATCTCGAGCCCAGGGTCTCCACTTGGGTCCTCCTAGAATACGCCCACGCAGCCAGCATAGTGGGGCGGGACGCCCTCGTAGTCACCAACGTGCCCGGCGAGGGCCGGGAGAGGCTCAGGGACGCTGGGCTGAGACTGGTGTATGGCGAGAGCGTGGCCGACCTCTACGAGCCGGAGAGGCTGGTGGTTCTGGATCTTAAGGCCGAGGAGCCCCTGAGGCCTGCCGACATCCTGGGCGTGGACGCTATTGTTGTTGGGGGGATAATGGGGGACCATCCGCCCAAGGGGCGTACTTGGAGGCTCCTAACCAGCCGCCTGAGGGGTGCCAGGGTCAGACACCTGGGCTTAGGACAGCTAAGTGTGGATGGAGCCATATATGTTGCCCACATGGTTAGCAGAGGCGTGGAGCTAGGCCTTATACCTCTGGTGGAGGGTGTGAGGATCTCCTGGAAAGCCCCTCTGGGCCTGGAGCAGGAGGTATTCCTCCCCTTCACCTACCCCCTGGTTGGGGGCAAACCCCTCCTAGCACCCGGCCTGGAGGAGTATCTTAGGAGGGGCGCTGTCTACGAGGAGCTGGCACACGGCCTGCAGCCCCAGTGATGCAGCGTGCCCTCGAGGGGCCTGGGCTGCTCAGATGTTGTAGACGAACATGAGGGCTATGAACCAGGCTGCCAGGTAGCCGGCTGCCCCCTTGAATACCAGGAGTGTTGGCGGGACGTCCTCACTCCTCACTCTAGCCAGAATCCACGCTAGGGGTATGGTGGGCAGATACAGCACTGCTAGTGCTAGAAGGATCTTGCCCAGCAGCGGAGCCTCCAGGCCCACCTGGCTCCTAAGGTAGGGTATTAGCGACGTGAAGACCAGTCCCAGGGCGGCGCCGTACATGCTCCTCGCTATGTAGATGAGGTCCTTTGCATCCACCTCGGAGGTCCCCGCAGGTCCATAAATTATAGGGCCCGACTATTTAATTCTGCCAGGGCGCAGACGTTGAAGAAGAGTATGAGCAGCCTCGACATCGCGGCCTGGAGGGCTGAGACGCTGAGGCTTCTAGAGGGGAGCAGGGTAGGCAACGTGTATACGGCTGGCAACCTGATAATACTGAAGTTCAAGGCCCAGACCCACCTCAGGGAGCTGGTGGTGGAGCCGGGCAGGAGGATACACCTGACCAGCAGGACCCTGAGGTCGGGGAAGCTCGGCCAGGCAGCCATGATTCTCCGCAAGTACCTGAGGGGTAGGAGGCTGGAGGGCATAGAGCAGCCGGGCTTCGAACGCATAGTCTACCTCGAGTTCCAGCCCGGGGGCTACAGGCTTGTGGTGGAGCTCCTGCCCCGGGGCGTCGCAGCCCTCCTGGACCCGGAGGGACGCATAGTCTTCGCAACCAGGTACATGGAGATGAGGGACAGGGCCATAAGGAGGGGTGAAAGGTACGTGGAGCCCCCGGCAGCGGCGCTGAGCCCTGTGGAAGCCTCGCCGAAGCAGCTTTTGGAGAGGGTGCAGGCGGGCAGAGACCTGATCAGGGGACTTGTAAGGGGGGCTGGTTGGCCGCCGGAGCTTGCCGAGGAGGTTCTCCACAGGCTCGGAGTGGACAAGTCCGCCGACCCCTCAGCCCTCGACCAAGCCACGGCTGAAAGGATCATCGAGGAGGCCCGCCAGGTATACGTCTCCTCCGTGGAGAGCCCGGAGCCCACCATAACCGTGGTGGAAGGGAGATACGAGGCCGTCACCCCGTTCAAACCCTCCTACCTCAAGGGCGAATACATGTCCTACAGCCTGTTCAACGAGGCCCTCGACGAGTACTTCCACACCGCTGGCGAGGAGCCCGTCGAAGCGGTGTCGCCCGAGGAGGCGAGGCTCCTCCGATCCATGGAGGATGCCCGCAGAAAGGCTGAGGAGTACCTTAGGAGGGCGACCGAGCTGGAGGAGAAGGCAAACGTGCTGGCGGCAAACATACTGGAGGCCGAGGGGCTCCTTGAATGCGTGTCCACGGTGAGGGAGAGGGAGGGGTGGGGCGCGGTTGAGGAGAAGTGCCCCGGCATAGTCTCGGCCCGGCCAAGGCAGGGCGTAGTCGTGGCCAGGCTGGGCGAGGTGGAGGTGGAGCTTGACGTCAGGAGGTCAGCACAGGACAACCTCCTCCAAATGTACAGAAGGGCAGGCGAACTCAGAGGCAAGGCTAGGAAGGCTGAGGAGGCGCTGAAGGATGCTGAGAGGAGGCTCGAAGAGATTAGGCGCAGAGCCGTGCTCCGCAGGCTGAGGGCGAGGCTCGCAGCCAGGCCTAAGGAGTGGTTCGAGAAGTACCACTGGCTCCTGAGCAGCGAGGGCATCTTGGTGCTCGGAGGCAGGAACGCCGACCAAAACGAGAGCCTGGTGAAGAAACAGCTTGGGCCTCGCGACGTCTTTATGCACGCCGAGATCCACGGCGCCCCGGCAGTGGTCATAAAGTGTGGGGGTAGGGAGCCGGGGGAGGAGACCTTGAGGGAGGCCGCCACGCTCGCAGCCTGCTACTCGAAGGCCTGGAGGAGCGGGATCGCCGCCCTAGACGTCTACTGGGCCTGGGGGGAGCAGGTCTCCAAGTCGCCGCCGCCGGGCGAGTACATTTCTAAGGGCGCCTTCATGGTGTACGGCAGGAGGAACTACATTAGGAATGTGAGGCTGGAGCTGGCCCTGGGCCTGGAGATTGTGGACGGCTGCGCCAGGGTTATAGTGGGGCCCCCAAGCCTGGTGGAGAAGCGCACCAAGATATACGTGGTCCTCGTACCCGGCGACCTGAAGGGCAAGGAGCTTGTCGAGAAGATAAAGAAGCTCCTGGCACGCAAGGCCGGCAAGCTCGCTGACATCGTGGAGGCCCTGCCCGACGAGGAGATAGAATCCAGGCTTCCAGGCCCCTCCAGGGTCCTCCGCTAGGCTTAACCCACTATTAAACGCAGGTTTAAATACCTACACAGAGAGACTAACCCGGGGAGGCATACCTATGAGCGAGGAGCTTACAGGGCTCAGAGTCAGGGACATCATGACGCCGGACCCCATCACAGTCACCCCCGACACGCTGGTAACCGATGTTGCCAGGATCATGATGGATAACGGGATAGGCAGCGTGATCGTGGTCGACGCAAAGGGCAACCCCATAGGGATAATCACCGAGCAGGACCTCATCTCAAGGGTGCTGGCCGTGAAGAGGCACCCCGCCGAGGTTAGGGCCAAGGACGTTATGAGCTCGCCCCTCGTCATGGTAGACCCGGACATGCCTCTCAAAGATGCCGCCAAGATCATGGCTGATAGGGGTATAGGTCACCTGCCGGTGGTGCAGGGCTCTAAGCTCGTCGGCATATTGGCGGAGCACGACATAGTGAGGCTCGCGCCGGAGCTCATAGAGCTTCTCTACGTCGGCTCCGGCTCCGCCAGGGGCTTTTAGCCCTCCGGGCTTCACGGCGTAAACCAATTTTAGACCCGGGAAACATAGATAACACGGTGAACACCTGTTTGGAGGTTAGACTATTTCTAAACACCCGCTTCCCCACAGTGAGGCCAGACGATCTGGCCACCCGTGCACGCTCCCTTATGAGGGACACGGGCGTCAGGATTCTCCCGGTGGTCGAGGAGAGGAGGATCCAGGGCACCGTTGGGAGGATGGAGATCCTCGGCGTAACGGAGACGAGGTCCAACCTCCTGGTCAGGGACATAATGGTGCCTCCAGTCATAACCGTGGCTCCTGAAGACGACGTCGTGTCCGCCGTCTCCAGGATGCTGAGCATAGACGAGTGGTATGCGCCTGTCTCCGACTCGGGCAGGTACCTGGGCATGCTGGGCCTCGAAAACGTGATCCAGGCATACCTCGGCAGAAACCCGAAGACCGAGTCCAGGAGGGTTGAGGAGATCATGACGCGGAACGTGAGGACCGCGAGGATAGACGATCCCATAGGCAAGATATGGGCCGACATGCTGCGCCACAGGTATGCCGGCATCCCCGTCCTCGACAGGAAGGGCAGGCTTGTAGGGATCGTGACCCAGATAGACCTCATTAGGAGAAGGCTAACCCGGGCCGAGCTCGAGTCTCCCCGCAGCGGGCCCCAGGTTAGGCGTGTCATGAACACCTCGCCCATAACCCTCCCGCCAACGGCCACAGTGGGTGAGGCTGCGAGGCTCATGCTTGACCGCGACATAGGGAGGGTCCTGGTGGCCGAGGGGCAGAGACTGCTCGGCATAGTTGATCGTGAGGACGTGGCCCGGGCCCTCCTCGGCCTCGAAAAATAGGCTTATCGGGTGATATGTGTGAGCAGGGGTTTCAGATCAATAGTTAGGAGACCTGAAGGGATGAGGTGGCTGAGGAGCGACGGTAAGCCCAACTTCTCCAACAGGCTGTACAGGCGTGAGGGCGAACTCGAGATCCTCGCCACCAGGCCCGTATACTACGTGTCCCCCACAACACCTGTGGGCGAAGCCATAGACCTCATGTATGAGAAGAACGTCAGGGTCCTCCCCGTCGCCAAGCCCAGCGACAGGATGCTGGAGGGCCTGGTCACGGCGTCCAGGGTTGTGGAGTACCTGGGTGGGGGCGAGCTCCACAAGATAGTTGTGGAGAGGCATCAGGGCTCCATCTACGGCGCCCTCTCCGAGCCCGTGTCCAGCATAATGGATCCCCACCCTGTCGTCGCCACGACCCATGAGAAGCTGAGCAAGGTGCTGGAGCGCATGGTGATAGAGGGTGCAGGTGTGGTCGTGGTGATAGAGCCTGACGGCAGGCTTTACGGCGTGATAACGGAGCACGACATAGTGAGGCGGCTTGCCGAGAAAAAGGTGGGCGTCACCGTGGGCGAGGTCATGTCGAGGAACGTGGTGACCATCGACATTGGCGCGACGCTCCTAGACGCTGCGAGGACCATGATCAAGTACAGCTTCAGGAGGCTCCCGGTGATCAGCGGCGAGGGCATAGTTAGGGGGATGATCACAGCCAAGGATATCATCAGGTTCTTCGGGAGCCACGAGGCCTACAAGCACGCTGTCTCCGGCAGGATGGAGGACGCCATGAGGGTGGGTGTGAGTGAGGTCATGAGGAGAGACTATTACACCGTAAGCCCCGAGACCGATGTGGGAGACGCCGCCACCATGATGATGGATAAGGGGGTTAGCAGCCTCCTAGTGGTTGAGGACGGCCATCTTCAAGGAATAATAACTGAGAGGGACGTGCTATACGCCCTCGCCGCCGGGAGGTGAGGCGATGTGGCGGCGAGAGTGAGGGATTACATGTCCTTCCCGGTACTGGTGGTTAGGCCCACCGACACCCTAGCATACGTGAGGAACCTGATGATAAGGTCCAACATAGGCAGAGTTGTGGTAGTGGAGGGCCTGAAGCCTGTGGGCATAGTCACGAAGCACGACTTCGTCAAGATCCTGGCTGACAGGAGGATGGCCCGCAGACCCCTCGACACCATAACCGTGGAGCAGATAATGGCCCGCAACCCCGTCACCATACCCGACACCGCTAGCATAAGGACCGCTGCTGAAGCCATGCTGAAACACGGCGTAAGCGGGCTCCCCGTGGTCGATAGGGATGGGGTGCTGGTAGGCATAGTTACGAGGACGGACCTGGCCAGAGCGTATGCCGAGAGGTATCCGGGGAGGGCGAGGGTGGAGGAGTTCATGCACGCTGAGGTCCCCACGGTCGGCAGGATGCACACAGCCCTCTACGTGGCCGAGCTGCTGGAGATGAGCGAGGTGGGCAAAGTCGTGGTGGTGGAGGGAGGAAAGCCTGTTGGCATCATAGCGAAGAGCGACCTAGCATTCATGGATGCATCGATGCTCAGAGGGAGGAAGCCCACCTTCATAAAGAGGGTCAGCATGCTGGACAAGGGCCGCACAGGTGCTGTAAGGTTCTACACCGTGCCCCTCGCAGGCGACATCATGACGCCGGACCCCATCACTACGCGGCCCGACGAGGACCTGGCGATCGCAGCCTCCACCATGGTAGCCAACAATATAGGGAGCCTGCCGGTGGTGAGCCAGGAGGGGGAGCTCGTAGGCCTGGTCTCTAAGCTCAGCATCCTCCGCGCACTAACCAGGGTGTAGGGGGTGGTAGGCATGCTTGTTTCCAGGATAATGGCTAGAGACTACCCCTCGGTGGATAAGGATGAGACCCTCCTCCACGCTGTTAGGGTTATGGAGAAGAAGGGGATGGATAGGGTGCTGGTATTCGAGGACAAGAGGCTTGTGGGTATAATGACGAAGAAGGACATAATGTCCAAGCTGGCAACCCTCAGGACTAGGGGCACCTCGCCCGGCAGGCTCCACGTGTCCAGCTTCATGTCGATAAACCTTGAAACCATAGGCCCCGACGTTGAGGTCTACGAGGCTGCGAGGCTGATGGTGGCCCGCGGGATCAGCAGCCTCCCAGTCGTGGAGGGCGACGAGGTGGTAGGCCTTGTAACCAAGTGGCAGCTTCTAGACCTGGTGGAGGACGACGAGACCCCTCTCACCCACGTGGCGGTAGCCCTCCCGGCCAGGCTCAGGCCGGGCGACAGGGTGCTCCACGCTAGGAGGCTTATACTGGACAACAACATTCCGATACTCCCCGTGGTGGACGAGGCCAACAGGGTAATAGGCACCATCAGCGTGGACGAGCTCGCCTACGTGATATTCCAGCTCCACGACCTGGTTCCAGCCAAGTACATGAAGGAGAGAATAACAAGCATCCTCGTGATGGACGCCATGAGGATGGGGTCACCCACCCTGCCCGGCGACGCCACCCTCGGCGAGGCCGCCAGGATGATGAAGGAGAAGAAGCTGCGAGGAGTCATAGTTGCGGGCGACGACGGCCCCACGGGTCTTGTAAGTCTCGACGAGGTAGCCGTTCACCTCAGCCTCAAAGTCTGACATTGATATAATAGGCCTCCCACCACATCTTTCTTAGAAGCGAGGGCTGGAAGGTTTGGGTGAGCCGAGGTTCATAGCCGACGCCATGCTGGGCGACCTGGCCCGCTGGCTCAGGATGCTGGGTTACGACACCCTGTATGCTGGGAACAGGGAGGACTGGTGGGTGCTCCGCCAGCTCGAGAAGGACCCTGGCAGAATACTCCTGACCAAGGATAGGGGGCTTTGCCGGAGGGCCCGGAGGAGGGGGTGGA
>JALURJ010000130.1 GCA_027016915.1 Desulfurococcales archaeon
TATCAACACGTTGAACCCGGAAAACGGCTTCCACTGACCAATGGTCACGTTGTACTCCCTACCCATAAACTCCACGTGGGTGGGCACAGTGTGTTCTATAAGTAGTTGGGGAAACTTGGTTATTAGCGGAGTATAATACGTGGTCTCGACGGGAATAGCCGAGAGGACCGCTGCAGCGATCACGACAGCAAGAATGGAGCGCCTTAGCCTAACTATGAGCTCCTCCACATGCTCCAGCAGCGGGCGCTCCTCATCGCTCATGCCTGAAGGCCTCCCATCCCCCCAGGGTAATAGGCTTCGGTAAAGTTATTAGTATAGCGTCTCGCCAGCAATAGTCCAAGAAAAGGAGGCAGCGGGAGGCTTAGATCAGCCCCTTCTCCTTGGCCTTCTCGAGAACCTCGTCGATGAGCTGCTCCTTGCTCTTACCCTTAGTCTCTACGCCGAGCTTCTCGGCCAGCTTTTTCAGGGTCTCCTCGTCAACCTCCTTACCCTTCCCCTTGACACGCTCAGCAGCAGAAATGGTTTCCTCGTCGTAGAGGCCAGCACTCGCCTTCCTGAACTCCCGGATAGCCTGGCCCAAGCCCCTGGCAAGCTGGGGCAGCTTGGTGGGTCCGAAAATTATCAGTATTATCAGGAGTATTATTACCCACTCCATACCCTGGAACCCGAACATGCTCAAACCACACGCCCCCTGAGCTGTGGCTCTGGTTACCATGAAATAGGACGGATAATAATTAATCCTTTCCCAACGCCAATACAAGCGGCCAACATGGTGCAGGGCGGATGGAGCTACTAGTAATAGACGCAGATACAGGCAGGGAAGTGAGGGTAGACCCGCAGGACCTGCCGAGGATCGCCGACCTGCTCGACTCCTCGAACAGCGGTTTAGTCCTAATAGGGCTGGCGGCAACCCCCGGCTATTGGCCCCAAGCACGACGCAGACTGGCAGAGCTCGGGGCCGACACGTTAAAGGCGAGGTATATCGACGCCGACCGCGACGCCATTCTCCTGGGATCTAGGCGTGAAGAGGCCACCAGCCTACTGGTAAAGGCGTGGTCGGCTTTCCTCAAAGCAACACCCCGGTCCCCCCAGCCCCGCGTGAAAGCCTCCCTTAACCGCAGGGTCTCTAGGAGGGAGCTGCTGAGGAGAGGCCCCTACGCCACGCTCGAGTACACGGCAACGCCCTTGGTCCTCAGCGAGGAGTGCTCCCGACTGGCTAGCTGCAGGCTTTGCCTGGAGGCATGCCCATACAACGCCCTGAGCGAAAAACCCCCTGAGCCCGACCCGGCGAGATGCGCCGAATGCGGCTTCTGCACGAGCTTCTGTCCAAACGAGTACCTGTGGGACCCCACATCACCTAAGAGTAGCCTTAGAAGCTTCATAGAAGCCCTAACCAGTCATGAGCCCATGCCAGCACTAATCGTAACGTGTTCCAAGCTGAGGGAGAAGCTCTACGAAGAGGTCGACAAGGGTGGAACAGGAAGAGCTCCGGGAGCGGTGATATATGAGGTCTCATGCATAGCCTCTCTCCCACTAAGCAGACTCATGTATCTCGCCTACACCGGGGTAGCCGTGCTCTACTACTGCCCCGCCGATGAACAGGCCCTTTGCCCCAAACGGCAGGGTGCTGACCGCTACTTCGAGACTCTCAGAAAAGCTGCCAACGTGTTTAAACTCGACTACAAGGCCATTGAAACCCTGGAAGAGGCGTTTAACAGAGGCAAAGCCCTTCAAGCTCCCCTTAGAGATGCGGCACGGGAAGACGTTGTACGGAGTCTGTCCAGAGAAGACGGCGGAGTGGAGGAGGGCCTGCCCTTCTACATGGTACGGGTGAGTGAGGAATGCACCTTCTGCGGGGCATGCGTGTCCCGATGCCCCGCGGAGGCCTTAAGGGTGGAGGCCGCCGAAAAGTACAGGTTATTGTTCAGCCACGCGAGATGCATAGGTTGCGGGGAGTGTGTTTTGGCCTGCCCGGAAAATGCTGTGCAACTAATAGGTCTGGCCGACGCCCAGCTACTACGCTCAGGGAAGCACGTTGAGGTCGTCTCAAGCCCCATCGCTAGATGCCAGCTCTGCGGCAGGCCCATAGGCCCCGAATCCATGGTGAGGAGGGTCAAGGAAAGGCTGGAGGAAGCGTTTCCCAGCGGCGCTTCCGAGGCGGCGCAGCTATGCCCCGAATGCAGGGTAAAGGCTGGCTTAGCTGCACGCAACGAGGATTAGGGTAAGCGTTATCCGGGCCCGCGTCAAACAAGTTCCTAGGGTGGGAAACCTTGAAGCCCGCGCTAATAGTTGTAGACATGCTCGAAGAGTTTGTGAGGGGCCGGCTCAAGAGCCCTCAGGCCGAGGCCATAGTCCCAGCCATTAAGAAGCTCATAGAGGCAGCCCACGCCTCAGGGAGACCCGTCATCCATGTTGTCGACTCACACCTACCCTTTGACGCCGAGTTCAGGATCTGGGGGAAGCACGCATTGAAGGGTAGCCCCGAGGCCAGGATAGTGGAGGAACTCGCACCGGGCGAAGGAGACCTTGTGTTCGAGAAGCGCCACTACAGCGGGTTCAGGGACACGGGTCTAGACGCCGCTCTCCGAGACCTGGGCGTAGACACCGTAGTAGTTACAGGTATACACACGCATATCTGCGTACTGCACACCGTGGCCGACGCCTTCTACCACCGCTACGAGATATACGTTGTCAAAGACGCCGTAGCGGCCTTCAGCGAAAGCGACCACGAATACGCTCTTAACTACATGAAACAAATATATGGCGCCAAGCTGGTTTCGCTCGAGGAAGCCCTAGACCTGCTAAGAAGGGAGTAAACAGTTAGAAGTGTCGACAATGAACCGCCCGCAGCAGGTGTATGATGACCGATCTCGGAGCGGAGGGTAACCGATGAAGACCCGTGTGAGGGCTGACAGCCCACGATAAAGGACTGCCGAGACAAGTCGTTCCAGGCAAGAAGCCTCTGCGGACCGTCAACCCCTAGATTAGGGTTATGAAGGCGTAGAGGAGAGCCGTTGTCACAGCTATTGCCGCCAAGACCAGTGCTAGTGCGGTAGCCATCTTGGCATTGTAGTAGTCGGATGTGAACACTATGCATAGGTGGACCGGGGAGGCCATGACTCCCAGATATCCGCCAGCATATGCCAGTAGCATGAGATCCCAGTTAATGGCGCTTCCAGCAGAGATCACGTCCTTGAGGAGCGGCATGGCCGTGGCAGCGAAGAAGTTCTCGCCGCCAGCGCTAAGACCCAGAACAAAGGGGACAAGGTAGACTAGGAGGCCTACATATATGTTCCTGGAAAGAAAGGTGGTCATCATCTCCCTCGGAGCCCCGCTCTCAACGAGAAGGTTTTTGAACAGCAGCGCTTCGAGGAGGATTACATAGATTTTATAGTTAGACGCAAACTTCAGCGCACCTACGCAAGCCCTATAGCTGGGCCTAGTCCAAACCACCAGCAGTACTATTGTGAGGGATAAGGCGTAGAGCAGGCTTAGCCTAAAACCAAAGACAAGTACCGCTAACAGTATGAAGGGCCAAGCGCCCCGAACCATATCCCCAGCCCTACTTCCACCACCTCTACCGTTAACCCGCCTCAGAAGCGGGTACGAGACCAGGGCGCCTGCCAATATAGCGAGCACCGTTATGGGCCAGGTGTGCAAGACCAGGAGGGAAGGGTCTATCCGAAAGACCGAGGATGTTATCACTATGCTCTGGAATAGGGGCCAGCTGGGAACCCACACATGCCGGAACCAGTGGTTTATGAAGGTAGCCCACTCCGGGTTGAGCCTAGCCTCGTCCATGTATTTCCGCTTCATAGCCACGGCGGAGACCAGGGCTCCGCCAGGCATGGGGAGAAGACCTATCATGGCTGGCACAGCTGCAAAGCTGAACCTCCTACCCACAGCCGAGGCACCCTTCACAATGGAGTCGAGAAGACCCGTCTCCTTCATCAACCCCGCAATGGTCATGCTCATGTATATGTAGACCAGTGTCCTCACATCGTTCCATGAAGTTAGGTCTACAAGCGCTCCTACAAATCCCCCTATAGACACAGAGAGAACGGCGTAGACTGCAATCATGTAGGCTATCGACTCAAGGGCGCCTCGCCCCTTGATACTAGCTATGACAAGAACCATGTAGCCCGCAGCAAAGCCAAGCAGCGGCGAAACACCCAGCAATCTCTCTCCCCAGAAAACATTCGCGTGCCTAGGAGACCGCTTTACCGCCTCACAACTTTTCTCACAGGTTGCTTGCAGGCTTTTATGTCTTCCTTCCCCGAGCCTTTCCCGAGTTAAATATGACTTCTAAAAACTTGTAGTCTCCTATTACTATCATTGGCCCTGTTCCCAGGCTACATGATTCAAGGGTGTCTTAATTCTTTTAATCAGTAAAACTTTAAAATTTATAGGTTATAGGAAATATCTTTTAGGGATCCCATAATCAAAAGTAGGGGTCACCCTTGAGGCAGCCTGAAATACGGGGTACTACCAGTGTTTACTGCATAATAGGCCATCCAATAGCCCACAGCCTCTCCCCTGCAATACATAACACGGCGTTTAAGCTCTATGGGATGGACGCGGTTTTCGTCGCCTTTGACGTAAAACCCACCATGTTGGGGGAAGCCGTGAATGGCATAAGGGCCCTGGGTATCAAGGGATTTACAGTAACTATCCCCCATAAGGAGAGGATCGTGGCGTATTTGGACGATGTAGATCATGTGGCGCGACGCATCGGAGCTGTCAACACGGTCAAGAACGAGGAT
>JALURJ010000131.1 GCA_027016915.1 Desulfurococcales archaeon
CCTTGGCTCGTAGACTATGGAAATGTAGACCGTGGAGCCTCCCAGCAGTGTTGGGGAGAAGATGGTCAGAGTCTCCGGGGAGTTCAGCCTAACGTGAAAGCTCCTGGAGGAGTTGATGAGCGTCTCGTTTATCACGTCCTTAAGCTGCACACCCGCTGTGCCCTCCACCGACACTAGGAGGTAGTACTCGCCGCTCGGGATCTCCAGCTTCCTGATCCCCGTCACCTCATACTTGAACGTGTAGCTCCGGCTCTCAACGCCGAGCCATAGACTTGCCACGGCGTAAGCCGCGACTAGGGCAGCCGCCACGACGAGCGCCAGAGGGATGGGGTTTCTGGGCTTGAAGGCCAGGAGGAGGGCCACGGCGGAGACCAGCATGGACAGTGCTGCTGAGAGGACGGGCCCGGAGAAGACTAGGACCCCTATAGCAGGCCTGCTCGAATAAACGTCGCGGCTCCCCAGCGGCACGGGGTCGGCGGCATATGCCGTCACGACGGGTGGAACGCCGTGGCCTGGCCCCGGGGACTCTGCCACCGAGGCCACCAGCACGTAGTCCCTGTAGCCCGGCGGCAGCTCCCCCTCCCCGCTTATGACCAGGACGACGCTGTTGGTAGGCATGAATACGGAGAGCATGAAGACGACTGCCACGAGGAGGAAGGCTGCCAGCCACGCAGCGTCGCGTGAAACCTGGAAGCCGCCCGGCATACGGCGCACCGGTTCAAGGGATCCCCGAAACCCTATATAAGTTGGGAGGAACCTCCTGTAAGTCGGGGATGAACGAGAAATCCGGGTCTGACCACAGTGATGACTCCTAGTCCAGGGGACCTCACCCGGAGAGGGCCTGGGACAGATCCTCAACAATATCCTCAGGATCCTCGAGGCCCACCGAGAGCCTGAGGAGGCCGTCGCTTATCCCCAGCCTAAGCCTTTCCGAGAGAGGCAGGTCTCTGTGGGAGCTGCTTGCGGGATGTATTATCAACGTGCTGGGAACCCCGAGGCTGGGGGCCGGGCGGATGAGCCTCACCCTGCTCAGAACCCTGAGGGCCTCCGGACCACCACCCCTAACCTCGAAGCTCACAACACCACCATATCCGCCGTCCAGCAGCCTCCTCGCCGTGCTGTGGTCGGGGTGGCTTGGAAGACCGGGGTAGTAGACCCGCGACACCCTCGGATGGTCCTCAAGGTACTCGGCCACAACTTTAGCGTTCTCGCAGTGCCTTCTCACCCTAAGGTGAAGTGTCCTCAACCCCCGTAGCACCAGGTATGCCTCAAACGCCCCTGGCTGGGAGCCAAGGATCCTGCGCCAGCCCCATAGAAGGTTAACGTAGTTGGCTGGCCCCGCGGCTACCCCTGCCACCACGTCGTTGTGGCCTGAGAGGTACTTGGTGGCGCTATGGATCACGAGATCCGCGCCTAGCTCTAGAGGCCTGAAAAGTATAGGGGTGGCGAACGTGTTGTCAACGACCAGGAGGGCGCCAGCCTCGCCAGCAACCTTGACTAAGATGTCCAGGGGAGGGGTGTGGAGCAGAGGGTTGGTTATAGTCTCAGCGAACACCAGATCGGCCGAAGCAGCCTCCTCGAGGAACTCCTCCCAGGGCGGGCCAGCGAGCCTCAGGGTGAATCCAAGCCTATATGACAGCTCCCTGGCCAGAACCCTCGTCACACCGTAGACCTCGCGAGGCATCACCACCCTGGCACCCCTGCCAGCAAAGCCCATCAGTACAGCGGCGATGGCTGCCATGCCGCTGGAGAACGTCAAGCCGTCCTCCCCGCCCTCCAGTCTAGCCACATGCCTCTCCAACCAATATACCGTGGGGTTATCCTCCCTAGAGTACTTGAGCATCCTCCCCCTGGGTGCGAAGGGCTTGTCGCCGAACCTATAGGTGGCTGACAGGTATATGGGTGGCTCCAGCGCACCAGTATATATGTCTCCCTCCCAGCCTCCATGCACGCTCTGCGTCCCCCTACCCACACGCCGCACCATAATTACCCATGGTATACATAGTTATTAAAATATTGATAACCCATAGTTATTGCAGATGGTCTGCGAAAAATTTACCACACCAAAGTCCAACTAATGCATGGTGCCCCACCATGACCAGCCTAGCCAGCATTGTCGAGAAGGCTGCCCAAGCAATCCGCAGGAGTTTCTCCGAACACAGGGCCTACAGCCTCCTGAAAATGATAACAACCCACCACAGGATCCAGGGCTCGCCCGGCATGGAGGAGGCCCGCGACCTCATAGCCGAGTGGCTGGAGGGTCAGGGGGTTCCGGTGGAGAGGGGGGAGGCCACCCACGTGGATGGCTACGGCGTGGCACGCCTAGCCTCGTGGAGGCTTAGGGGAGGAAGCTTAGAGCTCGTCAAGCCGCGGAGGGAGCTGCTCCACTCAACCCTCGAGTCCCCCCTAGTGGTGGTTGGACACAGCCCGCCCGGCGAGGCCGAGGCACACCTCATAGATGTCGGCAGAGGCATCGAGGAGGAGAAGTACAGGGGTGCCGAGGGCCGTATAGTCATCAGCAACGGCCCCCTCAGCCTGGTGTACCGCCGCGCACTTAGGGCAGGGGCTGCAGCCCTCATCATGTACTCTGCCAGGCCCCCGGCTGACGCCTTCCCCTACATGGCGCTGTTCCCCACACCCGAGGAGGCTGCCGGGAAAGGCATACCAGTGGTTGCAGTGCCCAGGGCAACGGCCCGCAGGTTGCTGAGGATGCTGGAGAAGGGGGAGGTTATCGTTAGGGTTAGGGTGGATGCTGAGTACGGCGGCGAGGCTTCGTTCCCCTACGCCACGGCCGTTATAGGTGAAGGCCCAGAGGAGATCCATATAGTGGCCCACCTGTGCCATCCCTCCCCCGGGGCAAACGACAACGCCAGCGGAGCCGCAGCCGTAGCGGAGCTCGCCGCGACACTCTCAAGCCTTGCCTGCAGGGGAGAGCTGGGGAGGCCGGGCGCTGCGCTCAGGTTTCTCTGGGTCCCAGAGTACACTGGCACCCTCTACTACATGGCCAGGCGGGGCTTCGACAGGGTGCGCGGAGTCGTGAACCTCGACATGGTGGGTGGAAGGCTGGAGGAGACAGGGTCTGCACTCCTGGTGATAGGATCACCGCCCTATGAGAGGAGCTACCTCGACCTCCTAGCCAGGATGGCTGCTGGCTACCTGGTGTTCGAGGGCTCCACCTTCGGCGGTGTTCGAGGCGCCCCGAGGGTCAGGTTCGGATTCGTAGACTACGACGCTGGAAGCGACCACGACGTGTACGCCGTCCACGGCATACCCACGCTGATGATAAACGAGTGGCCCGACAGGTACTATCACAGCAGCGTGGACGACGCTGACAAGATAGACCCTAAAACCCTGAAGCTGGCCGCCAGCCTGGGCGGCACAGTGGCCTACACAGCGGCCCTGCTCGACGACAAGCTTGCAGCAGAGCTCGCTGAAAGGCTGTACAACCAGGCTCTCTCAGAGATCCATGCAGCGAAAAGCGTGGAACCCTCAGACTCGCCTAGGCCGGGCCTACTGGCATGGGGCTACGCCAGGGCACTCGAACACGTAGCCGAGCAGTACGGCGTGAGCGAGGCCAGGGCCTTGGCGGAGAACCTGAGTAAGCTGGCTTGGAGGCCTTCGGGGAGGGGGCGGCTTGTGTTCAAGGTTCTGCCACCCATAACTAGGGGCTGGCTCCGCTCCAGGCTCGGCGATGAGGATCTCGAGAGGCTTGGGAGGATATATGAGGAGCACCGCTGGGCCTACGCCGTCGTTGGGGTTCACCTATACAGGCTCGCTTCCAAGGGCCTCGGGGTTGGCGAGATCTACGAGGTCCTCCGCACCATGTATGGCAGGCTGGAGAGGAAGGTGTTTGACGAGCTGCTTGGCCTGCTCTCTAAAGCAGGTGTGGTCGGAATCTAACCCACCGTTATGGCCGCACCGATTAGATTTTTATTCAGGCTGACCATCATATTAAGACCTAGAAAGGTAGTTTGGTGGGAAGTATGAAGGTAAAAGTGGTTTCAGCTATAATACTCATGGCTATAATGATACTACCCCTTGCTGGAGGAATAGTGTATGCTGCTGGGTTGAATGGCAAACCATCGTCTTCAGAGATCCAGCTAACACCTAGGAGTGCTACACTAGAAAAGATAGACAAAAAACTCCTAGACCCAGAAACCTATGGCCGGTTCAGCCTTGACAAGGTTCTGAGCGTAGAAACGCTGCCGCCCGCCAAGTCGCTGGCCGTTGCCGCACCCTTCAAGGACAAGGCGAGGGTCACCATAGTCTTTATGGGCGGCGAGGAGCAGCTCAACGAGCTCTCCTCCCTCGTCGACAGAGTGATCAGCGTGTGGAAGCCGGGGGCCTTCGGGATAATGTCGGCATTCATAGACAAGGATGATGCCGAGCTGCTGGCATCCAAGCCCTACGTGCTGAAGGTGGAGGCGCAGGAGTTCATCATAGACGCGCTCCAGCCAGCGCCGACAGAGTTCGAGACACGCACGCTCCCACTGGCACCCAGCGCCGAACCAGCTGGCTATAAGGCTGTCGAGTACATGGGTGCCAAGGCTGTGTGGGAGAACTACGGCTACACCGGCGCAGGAGTTAAGGTGGCTGTGGTGGACACAGGCGTGGACCTGGGCAGCAGCGACCTCGAGGCTGGCGCCATCGCCAGGGACGAATACGGGGTGCCCCTGATATTCGACGCAGACCAGCTGGGCTTTGTCCTAAC
>JALURJ010000132.1 GCA_027016915.1 Desulfurococcales archaeon
GTCCTATGGGCCAAGACCGTAGGTGGCAGCCTCCCCTATCAGCTACCGCGTAGGATAGCCCCATGGCTGGTGAGGCTCTCGGCTCGTAAGCTGGCAGCTCGAGGCCTTTGACATTTACAGCGTATCTCTCGCTACCTTTGCCAATCTTCTTGGCGGCCAGCCTGGTGCCTTCGGCAAGTATGTCTCCTATACCTTCCCTCTTCCCTATCTTCTCAACCATCTCTACAAGGGCTTCCGCGTTGCCGAACCTGAGCTCTAACCCGTCCGTATCCTTTGTTGTTAGGATTCCTCTCTCGAAGAGCTCCATGGCCCACGCTATGACGGAGCCTGTTGATATAGTATCCAGCCCGTACTCGTCGCATAGCTTGTTAGCTCTTGCTATGGCGTCAAACCTGGAGGTGCCCGTGTTGGCTCCTAGAAGGTCGGCAGTCTCGTACTCGGGCCCCTCAGTTAGGGTCCCGGCCCATGGACCGTAGTCTATTAGGACGTAGTTGTGGCACCCTATGGGGCAGGAGAAACAGGCGCCCCTCTTAACTGCGTGTTTTAACAGGACATTTGCGTCTATTTCAGAGGCTTTCTCGAACCTCCCGTCAGTATAGTTCCTCGTGGGTAAGGCTCCGGCCTCATTGGTCCACCACATGATGGCTATGGAGCCCCATTTAATGCCAAACTCGGCCTCCGGATTCTCAAAGATGTCCTTCCTCGCCATCTCCTCGGAGGCTTTCTCGAATTCGTCGGGGAAGGCCACCTCGACGTATCCGGAGCCCCTAACGGCTATGGCCTTCACGTTCTTAGAGCCTAGAACGGCTCCAACCCCTCCCCTACCATGTTGCCTGCCTTCTGAATCTATTGCAGCGAACCTCACCAGCTTCTCTCCGGCCGGACCTATACACATCACTTTAACCATAGGATCTCCCAGCTCTTCTTTGACCATCTCCCTGGTCTCGCTGGTAGTCTTACCCCACATGTGCTTAGCGCTCCTGATCTCGACATGGCCGTCGTCTATGTAGATGTAAGAGGGCTCCTTAGCCTTTCCTAAGAGGATTAGGCCATCAAAACCTGCGTACTTGAGCTCCGCCCCTATGGGTCCCCCAGAATGGGAGTCGACCCATATCCCAGTGAGTGGGGATTTCGTAACCACTGGATATTTGCCGGAAGCCGGGGCCAACGTGCCGTTGGTGGGGCACGTCATTACTATGAACACATTGTCCGGGCTGAGTGGGTCGGCCCCAGGCTTCAGGTAGTCTAGAAGGTAGCGAGCTGCAAGTCCTTTCCCGCCTATGTACTTGCGGGCATATTCCATGTTGAGGGGCTCTACGTGTATCTTCTCCCTGCTTAGGTCGATTATAAGGATCCGACCCACATAGCCCCCAATGGGCATAGGGTTCACCTTTACTTTATACTTATTATAATCCCACGTAAAAAGGATTTGTTTTTAAATAATGAAAATATTTCTTAAATGTAATAACGATTATGGATCTTTCATTTATTATTTTAACAAAATATTATCTGGGGAGTCCTGCATTAAATATTCACGGGGATATTTGGGTGAGCCAGATTAAAGTAAAGCTAATAGGAATAACTCCCGAGGGCAGAATAGAAGCCTTAATCGAAGCCGAGAAGGAAATGAAACTGCAGGAACTCCTAAAGAAAGTGTTAATGCCTAGAGGTTTGAGCCTGGAAGAGATCCTGGAGAGGCTGCGTAGAGGGAGCTACGTCTTGTTTATCAATGGTGAGGGGTTCCGCGGTGAAGAAGTTAGGGGTGTAATTGTTAAGCCTGGAGATGAAGTAGCGGTGATTCCCGTCGCCCCCGGCGGCTGCGCATACCTTTAGGCATGCCGGATAGCTATGATGTGCACCGTCGGGGATAAGGATGCACCCTTTCTAACCAACCAATTAGGCCTCAGACAAATGCCTTTTCGCCACCCCTCGGCGTCGGGAGTAGTCATCATTGGCGCAATCCCGGTTCTGTCCAGGCTAAGAATATAGGTTTCCCCACCTATATATCCCACCTATTCAGCAACCAGCATACCGGTACAGCTCGCCGCTCTCAATGCTCAAACCAGAGGGTGGAGAACGTTATGCCCAGGAAAACTGTGCATAGGAGCCCGACTAACACTCCGAGCCTGGCAGCGCTTACGGGGTCCCCGTGTGCTAGCTGGTAGGTAAGCAAAGCCTCGGCAAGGAACATGGGGATAAGGCTCCACCAATACCTGGTGACCAGTATGAGTAAGCCCGTGGCTGTGAGTATGAGTCTCCCTATAACGATCTCTGAAGACAGCGCATAGGACACCGCAGTCCATAGGAGGAATAGTGCTAGGATGGAGCCAGACACCACGCCAGCTAGGGCTGACAAGAATGTGTCCCTCTTCCGGGCAGGCATGTTGCCTACCTGGCGGGATTAGAATCCACGTCGAAAGATTAAATTTGACACTGTTTGGGGAATGCCTGCTAGTCTTTCCCTAGAACCTTGGCTATTTTTTCCCTGACAATCTTGGCGACCAGCTTGCCGTCGGCCTTGCCGCGAAGCACAGCCATGGCTCTGCCCATTATGAGGCCCATGGCCCTCTCGCCGCGCTCCAGTATGGCCTGCCTGTTCTCCTCCACTATTTTGGACACCATCTCCTCAACCTGCTGGGGGGTTAGCTTGGTTAGGCCCAACTTTTCCGCGGCCTCCTCAGCCCTTGCCTCCGGGTTCTCGGCGAGGTATGCCAGGATCTCGGGTATAGCCTCCTTGGCAACCGCGCCCTTAGCTACCAGGGCTATGGCTTCCTCTATGTGGTGATCCTCAAGGTTTTCGACGGGCACCCCTTCGCCCCTCAGCGCCTTGAGCGTCGATGTTATGGTGGATGCTATTACTGTGGGAGGCACCTGGCCGCCGTACCTGTCGACCAGGTGCTCGTACAGGTCGAGCCTTATGTCCCTGAGCACCTGCTCCGCCAGGTCCTTGCTGAGGCCGTGCTCCTCGGTGAACCTCTTGAGCTTAACCTCGGGCGGCTCGGGCACATATTTCTCAGCCTCTTTTAGGAGTTCCTCGTCGACCTCTAGAGGCGGCGTGTCTGTCTCGGGGTACATCCTGGCGGCGCCTGGCTGGGGTCTCATGTACCTGGTGGTTCCGTCGGGGCTCGCCGCCCTGGTCTCGGGTGGTATGCCTCTCAGCGCCCACTTGGCTCTCTCCACCACGGCTTTCAAGGCTTCCCTGACCTTCTCCTCCCTATCGGCCACGAGGATGAAGGCGTCGTTATCGCCTACGCCTAGGGCCTCCCTGACCTTGGCCACCTCCTCGCCGGTTATGCCGTAGGCTGGCAGTTCGTCGCTGTGAAAGAGTCCTCCCACACCTCCCCAGAACCTGGCGTAGTCGGCGAGCTCCGTGCCGAACCTCCTGCCGGGCTGTAACTCCCTGCCCAGGAGCCCGGCGAAGCCGGGCAGCTTTATGCCGAGAACCTTGCCGCCGGAAGATAGGGCCCTTCTGATAACCTTGCTCTTGGTATTGGTGAAGATTTCTGTGAGGTCCACTATTGGGTTGTCCAGCATCTCCTCCGTGACGCCCCGCTTTCCAAGCTCATCTCTTATTTCGAGAAGCCTTAGCTGCCTCAGGGCCTCGTACTCCACCACCTTGGCTATAAGCTCCAGCTTCTGGACTCCCTTGATCTCCGTCTTGGTGCCTCCCCTTATGGATACGTTGAGGTCCTGCCTTATGGTGCCGAGGCCCCTCTTGGCCTTCCCGGTAAGCCTCAGAATCTGTCCTATCTTGAGGGCAACCCTCTGAGCCTGCTCCGGCGTGTGGATGTCGGGGCCCGTTGCTATCTCTATTAGGGGTATTCCGAGCCTGTCAAGCCTGTACACCACTGTGCGGCCCTTCTCCTCCATCTTCCTGGCGGCGTCCTCCTCGACACATATGGTCTGGATCCTCACCCTGCCGTCCTCGTCCTCCAGGCTCCCGCCCATGGCGACTATGGCTGTTCTCTGGAACCCTGTGGTGTTGGACCCGTCGATAACTATCTTCCTCATGACGTGGATCTCGTCCACGGGCTTGGCGCCCAGAGCCTTGGCCACGGCTAGGGCTATGGCGACGGCCTCCCTGCTGATCTCGTGGGGAGGCTCCTCGTCGTCCTCTACCAGGCATGTCGAGACTCTCGGTGACTGATACCTGTACCTCCTCCGCCTCCTCCACTCGAAGTAGGCGGCGACGTCCACCTCCCCCAGCTCGCTCTGGGTTGGCCTAAGGGTCCTCTCGAAAACTCCGCCCTCCTCATCCACCATCCTGGTGGGGCATCGGCAGAACAGCTTCCTGGAGGTGTCTAACTGCTGGTGTATCTCCAGGCCTACCATGAGGCCCAGCTTCTCGTAGTCCAGCCTATCCATGGTACCACCTCGGGTACAGGTCTAGGGTGTGTCTGGGGTTCATCTCTCCGGCCAGGTTGGCTAGCATGAGCCTCCTAACCTCGCCGGGGTCCCGGGTGCGGGCCAGGATCCAGGAGAGCTTCACGTAGGCGGTTTCGGGGAGCATGTCGTCGCCGGGTATGACGCCAGCCGCTAGGAGTCGGCGGCCCGTGCTGTACACGTTCATGTTGACCCTGCCGAAGAGGCACTGGCTCGTCATAACCACTGCCAGGCCCTCCTCCACCGCCCTCTCTATGGCCGCTATGGTGGAGTTGGGGAAGTGGCCCAGACCAGTCCCCTCTAGGACCAAGCCGTGGTAGCCCTTATCGACGAACATGTCGATGACCTCGCCGGTTATGCCTGGGTACATCTTGACGAGGGCTACCTTGTCGTCAAACCCGTTCTCCACCCTGAGCTCGCCTGGCCTGCGGAAGTCTTTGTCGACGAGTTCGATCCTCTGCTCGTCCGGGTACACCTTGGCTAGGGGCGGCGCGTTGATGGACTGGAAGGCGTCTCTTCTGCTGGTGTGCATCTTCCTAACCTTGGTGCCCCTGTGGGCCAACGCGTAGGTGTCGCCAGTCTCGCCGTGCATGACGACCACCACCTCGGCGAAGGGAGCCTGCGCCGCCACCAGCACTGCAGCGCGGAGGTTGAAGGCGGCGTCGCTGCTGGGTCTGTCGCTGCTCCTCTGCGAGCCTACGAGGGCTACTGGGCCGGGCAGGGACCTGAAGGCGAAGGAGAGGGCTGCGGCGGTGTAGCCCATGGTGTCTGTTCCGTGGGTCACCACGACCCCTCTGGCGCCCTGCCTGAACTTCTCGGCAACCGCCTCCACCACGCCCTCCCAGTGCCTGGGCGTCATGTCCTCGCTGAATATGCTGTACAGGATGTCGGCGTCAACCCTGGCGGTCTCGGTTATCTCCGGCACTATGTGGACCAGGTCCTCGCTGCTTATAGCGGGCCTGACGGCACCCGTCTCGTACTCAACCCTGCTGGCTATTGTGCCCCCGGTGCTTATGATTGAGACGAGGGGTTTGTCCTCCGCAACCCTGGGTGGCGGGAAGACCACTTCGGCCGACAACATGCCCCTCCTGGCGCCCAGCCTGGGCTTCTCGGCTTTCTCAACCCTGACCCCGGGCTCCCACTTGACGCCGACGTTGTAGCCATTGTCCAGCTTCACCACTATGATCTGCTTGCCGGCCAGCGCGTACCTGGGCATAAGTATTCCTTCGTATACCTCCCCGCCCCTGCTAACCCTTATCCTGTCCCCCACCTTCACTCCTAGCCCTTCTAGAACCCTGCGGACCTCTCCACCGTAACCATGCAACGGGTCTTCCAAGCCAACAACCCGGGAGTATTGGGGTTGTTTTAGGTGAAAAATAGTTTGTGCAGCAATGGGGGCTAAGCGTGACCGGCTACTAGGGGAACTGCGGTTGAATAATCTAGGCTGGTCGGGAACCCCTCATGGGGATGGGCGCGGCTACCTGCGCCTCCTGTAGGTAGCCACCTGCTGCGCCTCCAGCATTCTCCGGATGTACTCCTTCCTATTCCTAACCCTGGGCGCCAGGTTCTTCTTGGGCTTAGGCGGTATCTTGGGGGTCTGGTTCCTAACCTTACCCGCCTTCGTTATCGAGCCGTGGCTGGGCATCTCTCGTGCACCGGTTAGCGTATAGGGTCCGGGCCTCTTATAAAATATTGCTCTCCCCCGGGGCCTTTAACCAATATATAAATAGCCGGTAAATCTAATGTATCGTAGCGGCAGGTTATCGGTTTAGAGTATGGTGGAGGTGTATGGTAGTGAAGGTGTATCTGGTGGAGCACTTGATAGGCTCCGTGGCCCTCGACGAGGAGGGCAGTGTGGTGGCCTTCGAGCCGGCGCCGCGGAGCCTGGATGATGCCGTGGAGGAGGCCCTCAAGATAGAGCAGGGCGAGGTCCCGGCCGCTACCCTGAGGCTTCTCGACGCCTTGAAGGAGAAGGGTGTCTCGAAAATCGTGGTTGAGAGCAACGCCACGGCCAGGCAGGCGTCGGCCAGGGGTTTCGAGGTGGAGGTGGAGCCCGGCAACCCGGTGGCCGTGGGGTTCAGGGACGCAGTGGCTAAGCACGCGGTGGAGCTGGAGGTTTTCGGCAGCGAGGAGGAGTTCTACAAGTACCTCCACGAGGCAAGCATCGAGCTTACCCGGAGGAAGCTCAGAAGGGCTGCCGAGAGAAGGGACCTGCTGGCCGCGCAGGGCATCAGGGCCATAGACGACATCGACAAGACCACCAACCTGTTCGCAGCCAGGCTGAGGGAGTGGTACAGCGTCCACTTCCCCGAGCTGGACGATCTGGTGAGGGACCACGAGGACTACGTGAGGCTCGTAACCGAGCTGGGGCACAGGGAGAACTTCACCAAGGAGAACCTGGTCAAGCTAGGGTTCAGCGAGGCCAAGGCGGAGAGGATAGCTGAGGCTGCCAGGAAGAGCATGGGCGCTGACCTCTCCGACTTCGACGTGAAGCCCATCCAGACCCTGGCATCCATCACCGCGGGCCTCTACAGGCTACGCAGCGAGCTCTCAGAATACATAGCAGCCGTCATGAAGGAGGTCGCACCCAACATAACTGCACTGGTAGGCCCGCTGCTGGGCGCCAGGCTGATCAGCCTGGCCGGGAGCCTCGAGGAGCTGGCTAAGCTCCCGGCCAGCACCGTCCAGGTACTTGGAGCGGAGAAAGCCCTCTTCAGGGCCTTGAGGACCGGCGGGAAACCGCCTAAGCACGGCGTCATATTCCAGTACCCCGACGTGCACAGGTCGCCCAGGTGGCAGAGGGGCAAGATAGCTAGGGCGCTCGCAGCGAAGCTAGCCATAGCCGCTAAGGTCGACGCCTTCACCGGCAGGTACATAGGAGACCAGCTGGTCAAGGATCTGAAGGAGAGGATTGAGGAGATAAAGAAGCTCTACGCCAAGCCTCCGGCGAGGAAGCCGGAGCCCGTGAGGGAGAGGAGGCCTCCTAGGAGGGGGAGGCGCTGGAAGGGTAAAAAGGGTAAGGGTAAGAGGAGAAAGTGAGGGGTGAGCATCCATGGTTATAGAAGTGGTCCGCGTGGAGGAGCACGACAAGTATAAGCGCGTCTACGTGGTTGAACTGGAGGACGGCAGCGTAAGGATAGCGACCCAGAACCTCGTGCCAGGCAGGAGGGTATATGGCGAGAGGCTATTCCACTGGGAGGGGGTAGAGTACAGGGAGTGGGTTCCCGCCAGGAGCAAGCTGGCCGCTGCCCTCATGAAGGGCCTGGAGGAGCTGCCGGTAAGGGAGGGTGACAGGGTCCTCTACCTCGGCGCAGCCACGGGGACGACGCCCAGCCACGTGTCCGATATTGTGGGGCCTAGCGGCGTGATCTTCGGCGTCGAGTTCGCCCCCAGGGTTATGAGGGAGTTTGTCGTGGTTGCCGAGGAGAGGCGCAACCTCTACCCGGTCCTCGGCGACGCCAGGTTTCCCGAGAGATACAGGCACATTGTAGGCACGGTGGACGGCATCTACGCCGACGTTGCCCAGCCCGAGCAGGCCAGCCTCGTCGCCCACAACGCCAAGTTCTTCCTGAGGGACGGGGGCTACCTGCTGCTCGCCATCAAGGCTAGGAGCATCGATGTCACCAAGGAGCCCAGCGAGGTGTACAAGAGGGAGATCGAGACTCTCCAGGAGAACGGGTTCGAGATAGTCGACGTGGTCCACCTGGAGCCCTACGACAAGGACCACGCCATGGTGTACGCCAGGTATAGGAGGAAGTAACGTTTCCCCAACACGCCCGCCGCGGTATGGGACCCTTGAGCAGCGAGAAGAGCTTCAGGGCGGTTTATGTCAAGTACCTCCACGATGTGAGGACGCTTACAGGCTCGCTGCCGGCCGAGCAGAGGCCGCTCCACGAGCTGCTCTCCATGAGGAGGCCGAGGGTGTTGCTGAAGGACGGCACCCTCCACGACATAGATGCCGACGAGCTGCGCCGCATGGCCGAGGATCTGCCATGGTACCTCCACGGCTTCGTGAAGCTACCCCTGGTCGTGCTCAAGGTTGGCCCGGAGTTCGAGGTTAAGGGGGATAGGTGGACTCTCAGGGCTGTGGAGGTCCTGCTGGGCAGGGGTCTGAGGCTTGACCCCGATCCGAGGATCTCGGGCGAGGAGCTTGCCAGACTACTCAAAAACTATAAGAGCCTCATATTCGTGTCTTTACTATCTATAGAGGAGCCCGAAGGCGGGAGAGGCAGGGAGGATGAGGCGTTCTGAGACTGCAGAGGCCCTGATGGAGAGGGTGGTAAGGGCGCTTAGGCACCATGGCTACAGGTACGCTGTAGTAGGCTATCCCCCCAGCAGGACCAGGTGTATAGACATAGTGGCCTGGAGCAGCGGGAAGAAGAGGATATTCATAAGGATAGCCGAGGACGCTGCCGAGCTTTCCTCCAACAGCATAAAGGAGCTGAGGGTCCTCTCCAGCTCCCTCGACGCGGCGCCTGTGGTTGTTGCCTCCCGGATAAGGGGCGTGGAGCTGGAGGACTACATAATCTACGAGAAGTACGACACGCCCACCGTCACGGCGAACACCCTTGAGGAGGCGTTGAGGGAGGACGGCTTCTACGTGTGGTTCAGGAGGGGGGAGTACTACGTAAAGGTTGACCCCGAGAAGCTGAGGATGAAGAGGCTCGAGAAGGGCCTGAGCCTGGGCGACATAGCCTACACCATAGGGGTTTCCAGGAAAACCATCTATGAGTATGAGAGGGGCTCAATGGACCCCACCCTCCTCCAAGCCGAGAAGCTGGTCAACATCTTCGGCGAGGAGATAATGGTTCCCGTAAACCTTTTCCGCGAGGCTGAGGTCGACCCCGAGGAGTACGGCAAGCCCCACTCGAGGCTTGAGGGCGAGCTCCTGGAGTCCCTCAGGGCCAGAGGCTACAGGGCGGCCCACGCCAGCAGGGCCCCCCTGGACATAGCCGCGTCGAGGAAGGGTAGGAGCATAACCATAGTTGTGAAGCACGGCTACGACAGGAACATCTATGAGAGGAGCGTAGAGGTCGTGGAGCTCGCCGAGACCATACAGGCCGAGGCCGTGGCCCTGGTGGACAAGAAGGAGCTTGTCAAGGACCTGGAGGGCGCCGGGATAAAGGTTTACAGGTTCTCCGAGGTTAGGGGTAGGCTGGTGGGTCTTGAGAGGAATAGTAATAACGGGTAGGCCCGGCTCCGGGAAAACAACCCTATTCAACAGGCTTGTCGAAACGGCTAGGAGCCGGGGCCTCAGCGTTGGAGGGTTCATATGTCCCGAAGTCCGCAGGTCTGGCAGTAGGGTAGGGTTCAGGATCGTCGACATCTGGAGCGGAGCCGAGGCCTGGCTCGCCAGAGTCGACGGCTGCTACGAGGGTCCCCGGATAGGCAAGTACCATGTGTGCAGGGACGAAGCACTATCAGTGGGGCTGCCAGCCCTGGAGAGGGCCGTGGAGGAGGCTGACCTCGTGGCCATAGACGAGATAGGGCCCATGGAGCTACGCCTCCGCGAGCTCAGGGCAGCCATGGTGAAGGCATTAGGATCAGGCAAGCCCTATATTGTGGTGGCCCACTACAGGCTGAGCGACGGCGAGATCCTCTCGCTGCTGAGCGACGCCGCTAGGATAGTCGTCGACCCCTACTCGAGGCCTGCCGCCCACCGCAAGGCCCTCCAGGCGCTCGAGGAGCTTCTCCGGCGCTGAACCTATTTTACAGGCGCCCCCACTAGTTCCCCAGGGGGGTCATGAGCAGCGACTACGTCCTGCTGACGGAGGGCAGGGCCAGGTTCTGGGCACCTAACCTGGAAAAGTACCGGCGCCCCGACGGCGCCATAGAGCCGTCGTGGGCCCCCGTGTTCTACAATCCCCGGATGGCGTTCAACCGCGACGTGGCGGTGCTCTTCGTCCACACCTTCTTCAAGGGGCTGAGCGGCGTTAGGGTGGCTGAGCCCCTCGCCGGGACGGGGGTTAGGGGCATCAGGATAGCTCTAGAAACCTCGGGCGTCTCGGAGCTCGTCCTCAACGACGCTGATCCTGAGGCCTACAGCCTTGTGGAGCGGAACATAGCGCTTAACGGCCTGGCTGGTCTGGCGGAGGCTTATAGGGCTGATGCTAACGCTCTGCTCTACAGGTTGAAGGATGAGGGCAGGGCCTACCACTACATCGACCTGGACCCCTTCGGCTCTCCTATATATTATGTTGACGCGGCGCTCCGCGCCCTCAGGAAGGGGGGAGTCCTGGCCGTGACCGCCACCGACACAGCGCCCCTTGTGGGCACCCATGGGGCGGCATGCGTGAGGAGGTACGGGGCCAGGCCGCTGAGAAGCGACTTCGCCAAGGAGGCTGGCCTCAGAATACTGGTGGGTGCAGTGGTCAGGAGAGCTGCTATGCGGGAGCTGGCGGCCACCCCCGTGCTGGCCTACTATGCCGACCACTACTACAGGGCCTACTTCGTGGTCCTGAGGGGTGCAAGGAGGACGGATGAGGCTCTGAGCCTTCTGGGCTACTACGCATACTGCGACACATGCCTATACAGGGAGGCCGTGGAGGGCTACCCAGCCCCCCAGCAGGCCCCGGAGAGGTGCCCCAACTGCGGCTCACCCCTAGCCCTGGGAGGTCCCATGTGGATTGGCAGGCTGTGCGACGAAGACCTCGTCTCCAGGATGCTGGCCAGCATTGAGGAGATGGAGCACCTGGAGGCCAAGGCCAGGGTGAGGACACTGCTGGAGAAGCTCAGAGTGGAGTGCAGCGTGACAAGGCCCTACGTCAGGATAGACGAGCTATGCGGACGGATGAGGATAAACATGCCCAGTCCGAGGCTGGTGGCAGCCCTCCTAGAGGCTGCAGGCTATAGGGCTGCGGTCACCCATTTCGACCCCAGAGCGGTGAAGACCGACGCTCCGCTGGAGGAGGTTAGAAGCTTGGTTGAGAAGCATGCACGTGGAAGGGAGGCCTCCTAGCTTACAAGCTCTATTGCCTTGAACTTCTCCACCTGCTCCTTGATCCACGCTGTTAGGAAGGGACATGTCTCGGGGTTGTGGAAGTTGCCGGGATTGCACTTGGAATCATAGGTGCATCGGAAGCACGGCACATCCTGGATCTTCCTGATACTCACCACGAGCTCCGGTATCTTGGGCCTAACATAGTATAGCTTGTATGTCTTCCTCCCATTATGGACTACCGGCTCCCTAACAATGATCCCCTTCTTGAGAAGTCGGAGAGTGAGCCTCGAACCCTCCCGGCTGTCTATCTTTAGAAGCTTCCAGAGCTCGTTCTGGTATAGTCCTTCATCGCCCCGACTCTTTATCAGCTCGATGGCCTCTTCCTCCAGTTCCGGCGTCAACATTTGATCCACCCGTTCAGCCGTCCCACTCATATATCATTAGGCAGCGGACAGCGTCGTAACCCCTGTCTAATAATGTGTCCGGCACCTAATATATTTTTTAACGCTCCGGAATAACGGGCGCCGTACGTCTGTAAAAAACAACTTGCATCATGAAAGGTAATGGTTTATTCTAACCGTTTTTGGCTATACTTCGATCTCTATTAAGAACCTCTCCACCAGGTCTCTATACCTGTTCCTCACAGTAACCTCCGTCAGGTCTATGCTCTCAGCCACCTCCTTCTGGGTGCGCTTCTCGTCCAGGAATATGCTGGCAAGGTATACCGCGGCGGCAGCCATACCTATAGGGTTCTTACCGGCAGACACGCCGGTCTCCTCAGCCAGCTTCAGTATCCTCATCGCCTCCATTTGGACGTAGCCGGGTAGGCCCAGCCTGGACGCTATGCGGGGCACGTATTCCGCCGGCTTCATGGGGCGGTACTTGACCTTTATCCCCAGCTTAAACCTGATCTTGGTCTCGGCGTCCCAGACGTCCTGGACGCTTCTCAGGTTCAGCGCCTTCACCAGGTCTTTGGGGGTCAGGGGGAGGCGGTGCCTCTTGGCGGCGAGGTATATGGCGGCGGCCACGTAGTTGTCTATGTCCGTCTTCCTTATCGAGGAGGCTGTGGTGAATACCTTGCTGAGGATCCTCCCCGCCTCCTCGACGACATGTTCGGGAAGGTTCAGCTTGGACTTAACCATGTTGAGCGTGGCCAGGAGCGTCACGTGTTTCCTCTGGGGCTTGCCCACCCTAACCCTCTCATGGAGCCTGGCCAGCCTGGCCATCTTGGCCCTAAGCCTCGTGTTCCTGATCCTGTTGACATCCCTCATCTTGATAACAGTGGTCAGGCCCTTGTCGTGCACCTTCTCGGTTATGGGCGGGCCTACCCTGCTCCTCCTCTCCTTATCCTCCGGCCCGAAGATCCGCCACTCAGGCTCCTGGAGAACAGTGTGATCCTCGACCACGCAGCCGCAGCTGGAGCAGACAAGCTCGCCCCTAACATAGTCATAGATCAGGGTTCCCACAGACCCGCACTCGGGGCAGACATTGTGGTGCGCTCCGGGGGCTTTCGCCCTGCCTACACTCATTTTCCACCCCTCCTTCTACTCGGCCTCCTACCGCGCCCGGGGCGTCTGCCACGCCCCCTCCTAGGCCTAGGGGCCTCGGCGTAGAGGACCATTCCCTCCTCCAGCACGGCCCCCTCCCGGGGCTTAACCACTATGAAGGGCTTTTCAACGGGGCCTATAATGTCTGCCACGCTGCCTACGAGGTTCCGGCTTGAATCGTAGACGCGGGCCCCGAGCCTCGGCAGCTTCCCGCCCTCAAACTCGACCAGCAAGAGTCCTGGCTTCGCCCGCTTAACCACTGGGCCTAGTCGAAGCACAATGAGATCCCCCGGGCGCGTGATACCACAGTATTACTATTGGTATTACAGTATTAAAGGATAGAGCCCCATGGATCCGAGTATGAGAAGCGGCTGGCACGCAGCGGTAATACCGTTAGAACCTCCTCTTCGAAGCCCTATTCTCGGAGATCTTCCGGGCCAGCATACGGAGTGTTTCGAGCTTGGAGCCAGC
>JALURJ010000133.1 GCA_027016915.1 Desulfurococcales archaeon
GTGGTCGATGTGGGCGAGATGGAGGACCTAGCAAGAATCTCGACAAGCCTAGGCAAACCAATACTACACTACACTATGAATGGAAAGCACTTCTACGCCGTGCTGGACGGCGGCTCTGCCTACAGGTATAGTGTCAGTAACGGTGATACATAATACTGGTACCTGGCACTAATACCTAACCCTGTTGTACACTTGTTTTTAAACGACAACGACCCTCTAGGGTCCACCAAATAGGTGAAAATGCATGAATACAAAACCTGTAATGGGAATACTAGCGGCTCTGGTGCTGTTTGCATCTGTTGGTGCAGCAATGGCTCTTTGGAGCGACAGCCTGAAGATCAACACAACCATAGAGACCGGCGAGGTCCGCGTAGACTTCGACTCTTGGAACTGCAGCGACGTGAACGCCGACCCACAGGCTCAGGGCTACGATAACAGCGAGAACAAGGATGTTGCCCAGTGTATAGTTGAGCCTGAAATATACGACGAGACGGGCAGCGTGATAAAGCTTAACGTGACCCTGAACAACACTTATCCCGGCTACCATGTAATCATATACTTCAACGTGACCAACACCGGTACTATACCTGTCAAGCTACTCTCAATGAGCTACTCCAACTTCACTGAGGAGGACGACGCAGCACTGAACGTGTGGCTCGTCGCACCCAACGACACACAGATACATGCCGGCGAGGAGGGCGAGTACGAGCTCCACATAGTGGTGCTCCAGGAGGCAGAGATGAACATGACGTACTTCTTCGACGTAATGCTGGTCTTCGCCCAGTGGAACGAGGTTCCACTGCCGAGCTAACAGGGTTAATGGCAAGGTGAGATAGAGATGAACTATAGAGCAGCATCAGCAATCCTCTTTTCCATAGTGATAATAGCTGCGGCAACCGCAGCCTACGCACTTTGGAGCGACAGCCTAAGGATAAACACAACAGTGGAGACGGGAGAGCTTAAAGTCTGCTTCCAGAACAACACGTTGATATTCACCGATAATGGGCCTGACATGAACAGCTTCCCTTGGCACGGCTTCGACCCGGAGCCAGCGCCCGAGGGTAAAGATGTAGGCTCCCTAACCGGAGTCTTCCTAGACACCGATGGCGATGGATGTGCCGAGACCCTGCAGATAACGCTCAACAACACGTACCCATACTACTACAACCATATAGGCTTTAAGATAGTGAACGGCGGTACTATACCCTTCAAGATCTGGCAGATGAAACTAGACGGTAAGAACTATTATGAAATCAACGAGCACGAGCTGTTCGAGGGCGTCTACCTGGACCTCGACGGCGACGGGCTTAACGACACCATAGTATGGTGGGGCGACAACTTCGGCGTACAGCTACACCCCGGCCAGAAGGCCGATATAAGCCTTGACATAACGATACTGCAGGACGCCCCTCAGAACAGTACCCTGACCTTCAACATAACACTAACCGTGGTCCAGTGGAACGAGTACGTAGCGGGTCCGATGACAACTACAACAACCGAGGATTAACCAGCTAGAGAGAGGTAAGCCATGCAATGTAAAAGAGTCGCCGGGGCCGAACCCGGCGCTACCAACCTGTTTTTCAAGTCTAGAACATATTATAGGGGCGACACGTATTGAACAGATTCGTGCTTATGGGAATAACTCTAGCCCTCATGGCCATGGTTACTAGTTCAGCCTTGGCCCTTTGGAGCGATACCCTTAGAATAAATGTGACCGTGAAAACCGGGGACCATGATCCGGGCATAGGCTCGTATAAGGTCTTCAAGTGCGTGGAGCACTGCTGTACGGACCACTGCAATGGTAATGACCATGACAACGGCCATAAACATGGAGCTGAAGATGACGAGGTATCCCTGTACTGGGACAGGCTCGAGCTAAGCTTAGATCTGAAGTCCAACAACACCACGATCTGGGTGGGAATGGTGCTGGAGAATAAGGGGACCCTGCCCTCAAAGCTTGTTTCCCTGAGGCTGATAGGTCTACCCGGCAACATCTCGGTAGGCTCGGTCCACGTGTATGGGCCCTATTCTCACGGCGGCTTTGCCCAGGAAGTATGGGCACACGAGGACTGTTCAAGTCTCCCGCCCAATGGTGGTGGCGGGTTGGGTGTAGGCTTTGACCCGGGAGAAAAACTTGTGGTATGGATAGAGTTCCAGGTTTCCGACATCAACGGTACCTTGGACTTCACCGTGAAGCCAGTGTTCGTGCCAGACCTTTAGTGCGGAATACTTCGACTGTTTTTCTTTACCGTTCAGTCTCAATTTCAACATATATTGCTGGTTTATATGGCAGTGGTTCGGCCTTCCTGATTTTGAGGAGCTTTGCGGCCCTCTGGTCCTCCTGGCTCAGCACTTCAATCTCGCCGACCCTCAGGACCTGTGTCAGAGCATTGGAGTTTTCCCTGAGCACCGTCTCCTCGTTCAGTGTTATGGTTTTGATGAGGCTTCTTTCTTCAGGGGTTAGTCTGGAGGCTAGGTCGTAGAGTGCCTTAGCCCTCCTCGCTGCAGCTCTCTTGTCGCTTGCTGACGCTAGGTAGCTTCCCACGAACTCCTTTAGGGGCTTCTTCTGCTCTATGAAGCTGATCGCCTCCCTGAGTTCAGCGTAGCGGTTGCTGGGCGCTGTTACTATTACCAGCCTCCTCGGCCTACCCTTCACGACCCTCATTATGCTCTCAATGTCCTCCACGACGCGCTTGTAGTACATCTCGCCTAGCTCGGCTTCAGGATCTATGTACTCCTCCTCTACTCTAGGCCACTCGGCCGTCGAGACGAAGGGTTTCTCGCCCAGCTTCTCCCACGCCTCCTCGGCAATGTGGGGTGCGAAGGGTGCTAGCAGCCTTGTCCAGACGTGTGCCACCTTCCATAGGACCCATGCTATGGTTCTCCTCCGCTCCGGGTCCTTCTCCTGGCCCGCCACCCTGCTCTGGTACCATCTAACATCCTGGTCGAGTAGGTAGAAGGCTTGGTGGATTGCCTCCCTTATCCTAAGCTCCTCCATGGCCTCGGTGGCCTTCTCCACCCTCCTCTGGAGGGTACTCAGCATCCACCGGTCTATTACGCGGAGCCTGCCCGGCTTCTCGGGCTTCTCCTCCGCCACCATGGCTACGAAGCTGTAGAACTTGCCGAGCTTCTCGACGATGCTTCTGGCCAGGGAGTCCCTGAAGTCGGCGTCCTGGCCTATCTCTGCCGCTGCTAGGAGAGTCATTCTGACGGCATCGGCTCCGTAGGTTAGGTTGGCCCTTATGAGGGGTACTATGTTCCGAAGACTCTTACTCATCTTTTTGCCCTCGTAGAGCAGCACGCCATTGGCCACTATTTGGCGGGGCCAGTGCTCCCGGGGGAATATGGCTGTGTGGTTGAAGATGTAGAAGGTTAGGTGGTTGGGCACCAGCTCCTTGGCGCTGTGCCTGCTGTCTACAGGGTACCAGTAGGTGAACTCCTCCCTTAGTTCTACCAGCAGGTCTGCAGGCACGCCTGTCTTCTCGGAGACCTCGGCTGGGTCCCCGTTGCCTAGCAGTACGTAGTCCCAGAACTCGTAGCTCAGCTGTTCAGGCTTTAGGCGGTGCTGCCTGATCTTGTGGACAACGGTATAGAA
The DNA here is from genome assembly GCA_027016915.1 of Desulfurococcales archaeon. Classification (GTDB taxonomy): domain Archaea; phylum Thermoproteota; class Thermoprotei_A; order Sulfolobales; family WAQK01; genus WAQK01. The sequence continues at coordinate 3,596 of JALURJ010000133.1, forward strand.
GGCCATGTAGATCGTCGAGTCGCTGAGGCTCTCAATTATCCAGCCCGGCGCCCAGGGAAGCTGGGTGCCTAAGCCGCGGGTCCTGGCACACGCCTTCTCCCGTAGCCACTCTATGGTTGCCTCGAACTCCCTCCTAGCTTCCTCCGGCAGTATCCTCATGGAGGCCAGGGCCTCGCGTGCCAGCTTCTTCCATTCGGGATCCCCGTAGTTTATGAACCACTGGTTCTCCAGCACCTTGACAACGACTTCAGTTCCGCAGCGACAGTAGACGGGTCGGTTCATTATCTCATACATGGAGTCAGCCAGGCCAGCGGCTGCCAGCCACCTCCACGTCGCCTCCCTCGCCTCGGAGACCGGTTTGTCCGCTATCCAGGCCTTCACAGCTGCCACAGCATAGCTGCGTGCAGGCTCCTCCACGTCTTGCAGCGCCAGATCAGCTATGTCGCTCCTCATCAAGCCCCCGTGGAACTCGGCAACATAGATCTCCTTTGTGGCGTCATCCAGCTTTTCGCGTTCCAGCTGGCTCTTAACGCCTCTCCGCTCGACAGCGTCGCGGGCCGGTATCTCGCTGTAGCCCTTAACCCTGATGAGGGGGACTGGCTTCAGCTCCTCGGGCTTAACCCCCAGCTTCTCTAGCAGTCCTCTGTCTCTAAGCACGTCTCTGAGGGCGGCATAGTCGTAGGGCGCGTGGGCCGGGACGCTCATAACGACGCCGGTCCCTGTTTCGGGGTCCACGAACTCGCCGGGTAGGACCGGGATCCACCTGCCTGTTGCCGGGTTACGCACCCTTTTGCCCACAAGCTTCTCGCCGCGGATCTCGCCCAGCTCCTCCACGTTGCTACGCTGATACCTGAGTTTGAGGGCGGCTTGCCTGCTGAGCACCCAGACCTTCCCGTCCACTCTAGCCTTCACGTATATGGCGCCCGGCTTGACCCACATGTTTACTGCGCCGAAAACGGTTTCCGGCCTCAGCGTGGCGGCTGGAAGGTAGTAGCCGTCCTCAGCCTCGAAGAGCAGTA
>JALURJ010000134.1:0-12415 GCA_027016915.1 Desulfurococcales archaeon
ATATACGATATGACATATATGTTTGGGAATAAAATTAAGTTTACACAATATTTTGATCTTACAAAAAGGAGACTTGTGTTCCCTTGGAAAGAAATGATTGAGGGATTAGAGTCGGAGTCAGCAATGTCAATACTTCCGTCTCCAAGCGATAAGGTTATGCACTACAAACCTAGAGATATGGTTGATTTAATAGTACTGGCAAATATCGAGCGCCGTCCACTAATCTCGCTAAAAGAGCTTGCACAACTTTACGGCGATTTCTCCTTAGCTTATTTATTTCGTAAACACTTTGTCGAACACCTTATGAAAGACCAGGTTTATAGAGGCCTCTTCGGATACACGTTCCTTTTGCAATATGGCGAGATAATAAATGTAGGATTATTTTTAAAATTCCAAGATAGGGACACCATGGGTAAGTTCATCGGAGCCACTATGGGTAAACCGTTCATCTTTTCTTATTATGTGTCGATCTATGAAGAAGATGAGCCAGTCTTATTTGCTGTCGCTATTATTCCCTACCTTGAGATCCCTAACATGCTGAACTTTTTAAGGTACTTATACGCCAAGGGCTGGCTAGCTGGCTATAAGGTTAAGTATAGTGTGCCTTGGGGCTATAAAGTATACACTGTGCCTTATAGGAACTATAATGCGTTTGCTCAGATGTGGGCTACTGAGCCTAGCGAGCTGAGGAGGCTGCACAGGAGCTTCAGCAAGACTCTGCAGAAGCTCGGCATTATTAGGGCTATGAGGAGGGCCCTTTAGCCTCCCCTCCCGCCTCTGAGTCCAGGTGGTTCTGTTTATATTCCAAGGTGCTTTGTATTTGGTGTGGGTGGCTCCTTGAGGGCTTTGGGCGTCGATCCCGGTACTAAGAGCTTTGACTTGGTTGTGGTTGAGGAGGGTAGGGTTGTGTGGGAGGAGAGCATAGAGACGGGGGAGGTTGCCAGGGATCCCGGCGTGCTGGTGGACTCTATACTCTCAGCCGATGCGGATGTTGTAGCTGGCCCCTCCGGGTATGGTGTGCCTGTGACGTGGAATAGGGATATCGTGGATGCCCGCAGGTTTGCCGTGGAGGTCCTCCTCCTCTCGACGGAGATGGAGATCGAGGAGGGGGTTAGGGAGGGCGACCCTGGGATCATGGTTTATGCTGCACTGGCCCGGGTCGTTGAGGCCCTCTGGAGGGGCAGGGTTGAGGCGGTCTATATTCCCAGCGTCGTGCTTCTGCCAACGGTCCCTGCAAGGAGGAAGGTTAACAGGGTGGACATGGGGACTGCCGATAAGCTGAGCGTTGCCGTCCTCGCGACGCGGCTGGCCCGAAGGGTTGGGGTGAGGAGCTTCGCCGTAGCGGAGCTAGGATACGGGTACAACGCCGTGATAGGAGTGGAAAACGGCAGGATCGTCGACGGGCTCGGCGGCACGGTGCTCGGCCCAGGCCTCCTAACCATAGGTCCCGTGGACGGCGAGATAGCTGCATTGGCGGGAGGGTGGGGTAGGAGACACGTGTTTAGAGGCGGGGCTTTCGAAGCCTGTGGAACCCTGAACCCGGAGGAGGCCTGGGAAAAATATGTCGAGGGGGAGGAGCCTTGCGCCTCAGCGATGGGCGCCGTCCTCGAGGCCGTGGCCAGAGGCATTGTGTCGATATGCGAGGTCTCCTTGGGAGGGGTTAGGAGGGTATACGTGTCGGGCAGGCTCACAGGACTTCCAAGCCTTATAGATGAGCTCAAGAAACTACTGCCCGAAGGCTACCTGGTAGAGCCCCTGGGCCTCCTCGAAGGAGCTGCGAAGTCGAAACACGCGGCCCAGGGATACGCCCTTGTAGCGGAGGGCCTCGCCGGCGGATCCTCAAAACGGCTGATAGAGGATCTGGGCATACCGTCGGCTAGAGGAACGGTGCTCGACCACGTCCTACACCCAGCCCTCGCGCCGGTCAGGGAAAGGCTGAGGACAGCCTACGCGGAGAGCGTGAGGGGTGCCAAGCTCTAACAATAAGCATTGTATATGCGTCGCCCTCTAAACCCTCCCCACCCACACCCTTTGGGAGCAGCAGCGGTGGCCGGAGGCGTTGACCGGGCAAAGCTGGCGCTAGGCATCATAGGCTTCGTCGGCATAATGGACACGGCCTTTCTCATGGGCATAATATCGCCCTACGCCGAGGCCCTTGGCGCCTCCAAGCCCCAGGCAGGCCTAATAGCAGGCCTTTATAGTATGGTTGCCATACCGGCCAGCTTGCTGGCTGGAGTCGTGGTGGACAAGGTTGGCAGGAAGAAATCCATGATGCTCGGCTTAGCGTGGGACACCCTATCCGTATACGCCTACGGCCTAGCCTCCACGGTGCAGCAGCTGGCCCTTGTGAGAGGCATACACGCCGTGGGCGGGAGCCTCGTATACCCCGCCTTCATGGCCTCGGTGGGCGACAGGAGCGGTGGAAGGCTGGGATCTCACGTTGGAGGCTACCTGGCGGTGGTGGCAGCGTCGATAGCTGTGGGGACCCTGGCCTCAGCCGGGCTTGTAGCCACCCTGGGCTTCTCCTGGGTGTTCAGAATACTGGCCCTCATAGTGGCCTCAGGCCTCCTAGCAGCGCTGGCGGTGGAGGAGACCGCCCCGGCGGAAAGGGAGAGACCCAGCATACTGGAGGGCCTCAAGGCCGCCAAGGGAGACCTGGCAGCTGGGCTCATCCTGGTCTTCACCCTCTACATGAGCTTCGGCATGATAGTGGGCGGGCTCGGCCCAGCCCTCAGGGATGCAGGCATCGCCGCCACGGAGGAAAGAGCAGCAGCCCTAACAGGCATGTCTATAGGTATAGCAACCCTGGTAAGCATACCCTTCCTGGTCGCCACGGGTAGACTTTTCGACCGCGGGAATCTAGCCCCAGTACTCGTAGCCTCGGCAGCAGCACTCTCGGGATCCCAGCTTCTACTACTTGCAAACCCCGGCACTGCAAGCCTGGCCGCAGCCTATAGCATATACGGCATAGGCCTGGCAGGCTACATGGCTGGCAACACCTACCTGGTCCTAAAGGCGCCGCCCCACGCCAGGGGGAGCGCTGTGGGTCTCCAACAGATGGTCAACATAGTCGGTGTGGCCGTAGGAGCACCGCTGGCGGGCCTCCTGGTCAAGGCAGGGGGCTTAACACTGCTTGCTACGGGCATAGCTGTACCTCCGCTACTAGGCTTAGCATCACTAAGGATAGCCAGCCCAGCACCATTGGGGCCTGGAGATCAGGCATCAGCTAGTGGCAGGTTTACCTGAAATCTTATCTTAAGGAACGTAGATTACAGGAACCCCAAGCCCCTCAGCAACACTGCTCTGAAACCCGTCACTTGTAAATAGCGTTGCTTCGCGTACCCTTGCCTGGGCTATAAAAAGGGCGTCGTAGAACGTAATCGAATGCCCCAACGCTATCCTGAGGGCCTCATCCAGATACCTGTCCTGGGGTTCAAGCACTATCACCTCGTTCTCCAGAAGCATCTTCAAGGCCCGGTACTTCTCAAACGCTATACTCTCAGTTATGCTGCCCAGCAACACTGCATGTTTCCAGATAGCGTTCAAGACCTCCTTCACGGCAAGTTCTAGACTTAAAGCCTCACGGTTCCCTAGGATCTCCTCGACGCCCTCCCAGCCCTCCTCCCTCAACAAATACTTGGCTAGGGCTGAGGAGTCAACGACTATCACGATCCTCCCTCACACTCTCAGTAGCCGACCCCCTGGGCAGTAGAGGGTGCCTGGTGAGAACCTCATGGACACGTTTAAGCGCGAGAAGCCTTCTATAATACCTGACCCTCTCCTCCAAAAACCTGGTGATCTCCTCCTTCCAGTTCACAATACCCTCCAACTCCTTCATCTGCCTCTTCAAATCCCTACGAATACGGATGCTCAAAACCTCACTCATACATGTCTCCGATAAAAATGTATACACGGGTCTAGATAAATGTTTGTATACGAAATATAGGGGAATGACGTATACAACGAGTCATAGGCGTCCAGCCTCGGCGGCATAGCATCATCAAACCCTAGGGGCTTGGCGGCTAGCGGCGCTGTATAGCGGTATTGTGGCGGCCAGGAGGGCCAGACAAGCGACATAGGGTGCCCGGGGATCCAGCATAGCCAGCGCCCCGGCTATCAGGGGACTTGCCACCCCAAGAGCTCTGCGGAGAGAGGAGAGGGCTGCAGACACCACGGATGCCTCTCGCCGGCCCATAATGTTGAAGAGCCAAGTGCGCTTAAACACGAAGACCAGGGCATCGCCGAACCTAACCACGTAAACTGCGGCCAGCAGCGCCGAGAACGAGCTAGACAGGACCATTGCAGCCAGGCCTGAAATTGTGAGCAACGTGAATGCCTGGAGAGACTGGAACGCCCTGTCAGAGGGGATCCTGTCAGCTAAGGGGAGGCTTGAAAGCGTGGCTAGCGAGATCGACGCTTCTGCCAGAGCTATGTGGAACATATTGCCTCCAAACCTCTCCATGACTAGGTAGACTAGCGCCAGGCTTGGGGCTAGGCTCCACGCAGCGACAAACAATACATCAACTGCCACGTAAAGCCTGTACCTCCTCCAGGCACCACTTGTACCCTCCCCTTCCTCGGCCTCAAGCACGACGGGTTTGAAGGCTAGGAGAATGTAGGGGGCCAGGAGTAGTTCGTAGATGGCGAAGGCCAGGAAGGCTGCACGGAAACATACGGGAGTGTCGCAGAGGTAGCCTAGAACATACCCTACCGCCGGATATGTGAGGACTATGGATAGCTCGGGAAGGGCTAGGTGCCACACCATGGCCTCCTTAAACCTACCCTCTGGATACACTATCCTCTCATAGGCAGGGTAGAGGAAGTAGAGCACGCCTGAGGCTTTATCGATGAGCTGGCCCGCCACAACCATCACGGGTGCGAGGGGCCCGTAGGCCAGGGAGAAGAAGACCAGGGAGGCAGCACCCATAACATCTATGGCTGCAAGGCCGAGCCTCAGGTCTGTCCTGGTGAACCTTTTCCCCAGGAGGAGGGTTACAGGGATGCTGAGCAGGTGTGCAGCGGTGAAGATGGCGCCGACCTCGAGGACACTATATCCCGTCTTCATTAGGTAGAAGGGGAGCATGTACCACGTTATCAGGACTGGGGACGCAAGGGCGTGGTAGATAATGTACCTCCTAGCCTCCGCTGGGAGCTCTGACCACCGCACCTCCAGCGCACCCCCAAGAACGCCAAGCCTGTCTCACCTGTGAGTCGCTGTTACGCTGGTCCCAGTAGCGCTTGCTGCAAACCGGTAAGACAGGTATAATTATTTATGCTTTACGGTAGGAAGTCTGGAGGACTTCGTTCAGGAGGCGTAGGACTAGAGTTTCTCGAACACCTTGTCGCTGATCGTGGCTGGATCCACCTTCAGGTATCCCACCTCGAACAGCATCCTCCAAAGGTCCTTGATAGCGTTGATGCTCGGGTCATCAAGGGCCCCACTACCAGGAGGCTGCATGTATGAGTAGATGTTGAGCACTGCCTGCTCCGACATGTTGTATTTTTCGCTAAGGAATTTGCTTGTAGAGGGGACGTCGCGGACCCATGTGGCTGCAGCTTGGTCACGGAGATCTATGAGCGCTTGAAGCTTATCAGGCTCCAATTCAACCACACTACTCCTAACAACTATGACTGTTTCAGGAGCACCCCGCAGGCCAACAACCTTGAAGGCGAGGTTGCTGATCCACTCCGCAACCGTGAAGTTGTAGTCAGCGATAAGCATGGAGGCGAGGGGCTGGCCCACTATCAACGCCTCCACCCTCCCTGCGGCCAACGCCTCTCCAGCCTCGTCCGGGCCCAGCTTGATTGCAGAGGAGGGGTCGAGGGTGTAGTTGTAGCCCTCCTTCAGGTAGGCTGCGAACAGGTATAGGGCCTCCTCGTCGACGTAGCCAAGCCTGTCCAGCACCGTGGAGTTTATCGCTCCCTCTATACTCGTGATATTACGGCCTTCAGAGACCAGCAGGAGGTGGTTCTGGGTAAGGTCCACACCCACTATCCTGGAATCATTATGCCTCGAGACGAAGAGAGCTGCGTCGCTGAGCCGCAAAACAGCGGCCTCCACCTCTCCCGCCTCGAAGGCCCTCTCCAAGCTCTCCAGATCAGTGTAGTGCTGCACCTTCACCTTCAAGTTGTAGGGCTTGCCCCTCAGGAAGTAGGTTGAGTGAAGGTCCAGCTTCTCAGCCATTTCATACATGGTAAGCGTATCACCCACCACGCCCACAACCATATATCTGGTTTCAGGAGGTTTTACCAGGAGCGCAGCAACAACGGCGACGAGAACCAGCAGGACGAACATCGAGATTACCAGCTTCTGCGGGAAGCCGAGCTTCATCGTTCCATCCCTCCACAGGTTGTGAGTGGGGGAGTATTAAAAACGTTGGGCAGCTGGCTGCGTACACCTGTGTCGGCGACGATTAATTCCAAATATATTTAATTATTGCGTAAAAAACACATTACTATACGTTTTTCCCATACCATGCACACCATTTGCACATAATATTTATAGTAAAATAGCATGCACTAACCCCCGGAGATGATGAGGGTTGCCAGCTGAGGCCATAGTCTCCGTAGCGGTGACGCTCATTGTGGGCGTAGGGGTGCTGGCCCTCGTAGTCCTACTTGCCCTCCTCATGACCAGGGGGGCGGAGTACCCATATAAGAGGGAGAGGTATGAGGCTGGCAACCCGCCCAGCGGCGTAGCGCGCCGCTGGTACCCCATCCAGTACTACGGCTACCTCATAATCTTCCTAGCTTTCGAACCCATACTCGCGCTTCTCTTCCTCCTACCCTACTATGCGGCGCTCAGCCCCGCTAGAACCCTAATGATCGTGGCCGCCACCATGGCTATATCCCTGCCACCCCTCTACTACGGACTATCCCACTCCAGGAGGATAGAGCTGTGGCGCTTCAAGCCGCCCAGGGAGGGATGAGCCGTGTTCTGCCCACTCTCCGGGCTAATGATGGTAGGAAACCTGGAGGAAGTCGCCCGCAAGGCGACGAGATGGCTTGTCGAGAAGACCCCTGTTAGGAGCCTGAAGGACTGGGCCATAGCATTCTCCCTCTGGCCCGTACACCTCACAACCTCGTGCTGCGGCGCGGAGTTCGCTGCCGCCTCCAACCCCAGGTTCGACGCTGAAAGGTTCGGCTTCCTACCCTTCATATCGCCACGCCAGACTAACCTCCTCCTAATAGAGGGCACACTTACCAAGAAGATGGCCCGCGCAGCCGAAATAGTGTACCAGCAGATGCCCAGCCCCCGGTACGTCGTGGCCATGGGCGCCTGCGCCATAGACGGAGGCATATTCTACAACAGCTACAATATCGTCAGAGTGCACGAGCTATTCCCCGTAGAGGAGTTCATACCTGGCTGCCCCCCGAGACCCGAAGCCGTGGCTAGGGCTATCATAATGCTCCAGAAGCGCATCCGCGAAGGGAGAACGGCCTTCAAGGTGTAGCGCCTTGGCTATCCTCGACAAGGTGAAAGAGGCGTTGGAGCCTCTGGGGGCCAAGGTAGAAGAGGTTAGGCCAGGCTACATAACGGCAAGCATAAGCGTAGAGAACCTGAAGAAGGCGGCACAGCTACTCTTCAACCTAGGCTTCGACCACGTGGTAAGCGTTGAGGGCGTCGACTGGATAAAGGACAACGAGATAGAGGTGGCCTACCACGCCGCCAGCTACGAGCCCGAGCTCCACGGGGTCATTGTGAAGCTCTCCACCAGGGTTCCAAGGGACAAGCCGGAGCTTGAAACGCTGATCGATGTGTGGCCCAGCGCCCTCTACCCTGAAAGGGAGACCTGGGAAATGCTGGGCGTAGTATTCAAGGGGCACCCCGAGCTCAAGAGGCTGCTCCTACCCCCCGACTACCAGGGGCCCCCGCCCCTGCGCAAAGACTATAAGGTGCCGGAGGAGGGGTTCATAGTTGACCTCACAAGGAAGCAGTGAGCCCAGGGCAAGCCCGTACTTCTGGTACAGGCTGATGGGCCGCGACGAGGAGGGCTACGACGTATACGAGCTGTTCATAGGCCCCCAGCACCCCGCCTCGGGCCATATGAGGATAATCGTCAGGCTCGACGGCGACATCATAGTGGACGCTGAACCCGACATAGGCTACGTCCACAGGACCATGGAGAAGCTGGCCGAGGGCAGGGAGTATATTAAAAACATACCCCTCTTCGAGAGGGCCACCATAATAGACGCAGCCAACATTACCTGGGGCTACGTCCGCGCTGTGGAACAGCTCCTAGGCCTCGAGGCACCCCCCAGAGCAGAGTACCTCAGAACACTTCTGGCGGAGATCAACAGGATCGCCAGCCACCTCTACGGCTTCGGAATAGCAGGCATAATGCTCAACCACTCCACCATGTTCATGTGGGCCTTCGGGGACAGAGAGGTTTGGGTCCAGCTGGCGGAAGACCTGACAGGCGCTAGGCTCACCCACAGCTACATAATCCCCGGCGGGGTTAGGAGAAACCTGCCCCAAGACTTCAGGGAGAAGGCCCTCAAAGCGATAAGGTACATGGAGAAGAGGCTGCAGGACTACGAGAGGATCTTCGTCAAGAACCCCGTCATAATAGCCAGATACGTCGACGTAGGCGTAATCAAGGCGGACGAGGCCAAGAGGCTCGGAATAGTGGGGCCAAACCTTAGGGCCGCGGGAGTCAGGTACGACGCCAGGATCGCCGAGAAGTACGGCGCCTACCCGGAGCTGGAGTTCGAAATCCCTGTGAGGGAGGAGGGCGACGCCATGGCGAGGCTCCTGGTGAGGATAGAGGAGATCAGGCAGAGCATGAGCATAATAAAGCAGATCCTCGACAAGATCCCCGACGGCCCTATATTCCACGAGAAATACTACAGGATGCTCCCACCCAAGCTAAAAGAGTTCGTTGAGAGCACAGGCCGCCTCAAGCTTCCAGGAGCCTTCATAAGGTTGAAGCCGGAGCCAGGCGAGGCTGTTGCCAGGGTCGAGATGGGTCACGGCGAGGTATTCTACCACATAGTTTCCGACGGCAGCATAAAGCCCTACAGGGTCAGGGTGATTACCCCCGCCTTCAGGAACGTCGTGCTCTACAGATATCTGACCCGCGGGGCGAGGTTCATGGACCTACCCGCAATCTATGGGAGCATAGACTACTTCCCACCGGAGGGTGACAGGTGATGACGACCGGAACCATAGGCCGAATAGTGGACTTCGTGCTCAGCCCCCACATATTCGCACCCCTAATCTACCCCGGCCTCCTAGCGGCGACACTGGTGCTGCTGACCCTAATATGGGCCGAGAGAAAGATGACCGCCAAGGTGCAGCTCCGCTACGGCCCCCTCTACGTCCTCAAACCCCTGGGCGGCGCGATACAGCTGATCGCCGACGCCATCAAGTTCATGTTCCAGGAACCCATAATGCCGCGCAACGCCGACAAATGGGTCTTCGCCCTGGCCCCCGTAGCCATGATGGCGTTCACCATAATACCCTTCGCCTTCATACCCGCAGCCCCGGGCTTCGTCGGTGTGGATGTAGAGTACAGCCTCCCCCTAGTGCTTTCCCTAAGCGCGCTTATCCCTCCCCTAATCCTGGCGACCTCATGGGCAGCCAACAACAAGTTCACGCTGCTCGGAGGCGTGAGGGAGGCCTTCATGATGGTCGCCTACGAGGTGAGCCTGTTCATAGCAGCCTTCGCCGTGGCCAGCTATTACGGCACCCTCAGCCTCTCCAAGATAGTCGAGGCCCAGAGTGTGCCCGGCATAATCCTGAACCCCATAGCGGCGGGGGTGTTCTTCGTCACCATGCTGATGACCGCCTCGAAGCTGCCCTACGACATAGTGGAGGGCGAGCAGGAGATAGTTGCGGGACCCTTCACCGAGTATTCCGGCATACTCTACATGCTGGTCATGGGTGCCAGCTACATGGAGCTCTACGTGCTCAGCCTAGTGTTCGTGGAGCTGTTCCTCGGAGGCTGGAAACCCGTCATACCGGCCCTGGCATCCATCCACCCAGCCTTCGAGGGCATATCCCTCTTCATCAAGGCGTACCTCGTCCTCCTCTTCGCAGTGTTCCTGAGAAGCGTCTATGCCAGGTATAGGCTGGACCAGGCCCTCGAGATAGGGTGGAAGAAGCTGTTCCCTCTCGCGCTGCTCTCCGTGATCTGGAGCCTCGCACTACTCCTGGTAGCAGGAGGTGCCTAGCCGTGGCCGAGGATGTGTATAAACCCGGCAACCTGCTAACCTCCCTGAAGAGGCACGCAGCAGCCATAGCCACGGGGCTACGCTACCTGCTCTCCACCAAGCGCATGACCGTCAGGTACCCCGAGTTCCTGATAGACCTAGGCGAAGGCTACAGGGGCATGATCAGGTGGCGCAGAGAGAGATGCATAAGCTGCGGCCTCTGCGCCCAAATATGCCCAGCAGCCGCCATGAAGATGTACAAGCTTCCCGGAGAGAAGAAGATGTTCCCCGGCATAAACTACCAGAGGTGCATCTTCTGCGGCTTCTGCGTCGACGTATGCCCAGCCTTCGCACTGGAGCACACACCTGTACACGACCTCTCCTACGAGGAGCTGGACGAGATGATATACATCCCCGAGAGGTTCGACACTGAGTGGGTTTCCCCTGCCCTCAAAGAGGGCGCACGCCCCGTGAAGGTAGTGTTTGACGAGGAGGTGGGGCTAAGGCATGAGCCTAAGTAGCACGATGCTGGAAGAACTGGCCTTCCTGGCACTAACAGGCATAGCCATAGGCTCAGCCATAATAGCGGTACAGGCCAGATACGCCGTCTATTCAGCGGTGGCCCTAGGCATGACCGGGGCCGGGGTTGCCGGCCTAATGGCCCTCCTAGGCTTCGGCTACGTCGCCGCCTTCCACCTCCTGGTCTATGTGGGAGCCACGGTCACCTTCATGGCCTTCAGCGTAATCATGCTTAGGGAGCAGCCCGGCATGCTAAAGAACCTGGTCCCCCTCGCCGTACTGTCTGCGATAATGATCTTCGCCGCGATAACTGTGTCCCTCAGCAGCATGGGCATAGAGAGGCAGGCCAGCACCGTCGAGCTGGAGCTGATGGATGCAGCCAAGGCTCTGGTGGACAAGTACTGGTTCCCGCTCCTGCTCGCAATAGTGTCCCTCGCAACAATCATGATCGAGGGCATATCAGTGGCAAGGGGTGAGGAGACGTGATCCCGGTAACCTGGTACTACGTGGTGGCAGCCTTACTATTCGCCATAGGTAGCTACGGCGCCGTCGTCCACAAGAACGCTGTCAGGATCCTGGTCTCCCTAGAGCTGATGTTCAACGCAGAGCTACTCCTCCTACTAGCAGTGGCTTCAACCATAGAGGCCGTGCAGGGAGCCCTGCTCGCCATACTGGTCATAGCCCTCACCAGCTCCGAGATAGGTGTGGCTATACCCATAATCGTGCTCCTCTTCAGGCTCACAGGAACCGTGGATGTAACCCGTGTATCAAGATTAAGGGGGTGAAGAGGTGTGGAGCAGATAATATTGGAGCAACCCGTACTGCTCTCAACAGTTTTGGTGCCCATAGCTGCCGCAATGGCGTCCTGGGCGCTGGGAGATAGGGTGAAGGAAGACATACACGCAGGCCTCAACGCAGGCGCCCTGCTGTACTCGCTGGTAATATATCTGGCACTGGCCTGGAGGTTCGGACTAGACAGCATCGTTAGGGACCCGTGGGTCTGGGACGTGCCGGGGCTAGGCAGGTTCTCCATGATATTCGACGCAATGGTGTTCCCGGTACTTGTAGGCATAGCGCTGGTCACGGGCCTGGTGGCTGTATACTCGGTGCCCTACATGAGGCACAGGTTCGAGGAGATGGAGCATGAGGGTGTCAAGGCACCTGGCTGGGGAGCATACTTCATGATGTACACCATGTTCGCCGCAGCCATGCTGGGCACAGTGATGACAACCAACACCATAGAGTTCTACCTGTTCCTCGAACTCACGCTGATACCCAGCTTCCTGCTCATCGCCTTCTACGGGTACGGCGACAGGGTTAGGATAGCGATCCTCTATATGCTGTGGACCCAGATGGGCGCGGTGCTGTTCCTGATCGGCGCACTAGCGCTAGGCTTCAACGTGGGCTTCGACTTCTACGACCCGGCGACCGGCAGATTCCTCCTAGGCTTCGGCGACGAAGGCCTGGCCGGAGGCCTGGCAACAGCCGTACTCGCCGCCATGACCATAGGGCTCCTAGTGAAGATGGCCGTGTTCGGCGTGCACATATGGCTCCCCTACGCGCACGCCGAGGCCCCCACCCCGATCTCGGCACTGCTGAGCCCCAACCTCATCGGGATCGGGGGTGTGATGCTGCTGAGAATAGTGTACACCGCCTTCCCCAACGGGTTCTCATCGGCAGCTCCAATACTGCTATTCTGGGCCATCGCCACCATGGTGTACGGCGGCTTCATGGCCCTCCA
>JALURJ010000134.1:12425-13148 GCA_027016915.1 Desulfurococcales archaeon
CCAGCAGACGGACTTCAAGAGGCTCCTGGCGTACAGCAGCGTATCCCAGATGGGCTACATGTTGCTGGGGCTTGCCAGCATATCGGTCTACGGGTTCGCTGGCATGATACTTCACTACCTGGTCCATGCGTACGGCAAGGCGATCCTCTTCCTTACCGCTGGCATCCTGATAACCATGTTGCATGGGCTGAGAAGCATACCCAGAATGGGCGGACTGGCCGCTAAGATGCCGATAACGGCTGCACTGGCCCTCATAGGGTTCATGAACATAACTGGCATACCGCCCATGCCTGGCCTGTGGAGCGAGTATCTCCTGGTCAGGGGAGCCGTGGAGTACGTGTTCGGCCGCGGGGCTCTGGAGTTCGTAGCGCTGGGCGGCGGCCTGCTCCTAGCCATAGGGCTGTCTACGGCGTACTCTTTCCTCACGATGAAGAGAATATTCTACGGAAGCCTGCCGGAGCACCTCAAGGAGGCTAGGGACGCTGGCGGAAGCCTAACTCTGCCCCTCGTGGTGCTGGCCGCTGCCGGGCTGCTGACCTTCCTATTCATCTACTGGATGCTGGACCCCCTGATATCCATACTCTCCCAGGTGTACGGCTGAGGGGGTGTAAAAGGGTTGGAGGAGGCTCCGATGAGCTATATAATGGTGTGGCTGGCCCCCTGGCTCGGGGCCGTGCTGGTCCTCCTAATGCACAGAGTGGAAGGCAGGGCTAAGGGCCTGGT
>JALURJ010000135.1 GCA_027016915.1 Desulfurococcales archaeon
AATGAGCCTAACAACCGCAACCCGGAAGCTGCTCGACGAGCTGAGCTCCCTGCTTGGCCGACGCGTCTTAGTGAGGCTGTCCAATGGCAAGAGCTATGAAGGCGTGCTGGCAGGCTTCGACCATCCCTCGCTTAACATCGCATTGATCGAGGTTGCCGACGAGAAGGGTGAAAGATACCCCAAGGTCATAGTGAAGGGAACGATGGTCTCCGAGATAGTGGCCAAAGAGCTGCCTCTATTCGACCCCCGCGAGTTCGCAGACTACGTGGTAAAGAAGCTTAACCTGCACCCAGGCGACGCTAAAGCCTATACAGACGCCGGCATAGTGGTGGTACTGGGCAACATCAGGGTCTCGGAGCAGGGTGTCGAGGGAAGTGGCCCCCTGGCCAACAAGGTCCATAGCCTCTGGCAGGAATACATGTCGGAGAAGCAGAAGGCCCGGGGAGCATAGCAAATGTTCGAGGTCAGGGACAAGGACCTGGCTGGACGCATCGGTAGGTTAAAGACCCCGCACGGGACCCTCGAAACACCAGTCCTTTTTCCCGTGGTGAACCCTCGGAGACAGGAGGTCCCCCTAGAGGAGATTAAGCGGGCGGGGTTCCAGGGCATAATAACAAACGCCTACCTGATCAAGAAATACTATGGCCGGGAAGCCGTTGAGAAAGGAGTTCATGGTATTCTAGGCTTCGACGACGTAGTAATGACAGACTCAGGCGCCTACCAGATCCTCCAGTACGGCAGGATCGAGGCAGACCCCAGGGAGATCGTGGAGTACGAGGAGGCCATAGGCGCCGACATCGCGGTGATCCTCGACATACCCACCGGCGCCGCCTCCACCAGGGAGGAGGCCGAGTACACGGTGGAGGAGACCCTTAGGAGGGCGAGGCTCTCGGCTAAAATCTTTCGGCCAGGAGAGAGGATCTGGGTCCTTCCGATACAGGGTGGCATATACCTTGACCTTGTGGAGAGAAGCGCCAAGGAAGCTTCGAGGATCGAGGGCTACGGGATGTACGCCATAGGAAGCCCCACACCCCTGATGGAGCACTACGAGTTCGACACGCTCATAGAAATAATATATGTAGCCAAGAGGAACCTCCCACCCTCAAAGCCGGTCCACCTCTTCGGAGCCGGGCACCCCATGCTCATACCCATAACGGTCGCCATGGGGATAGACAGTTTCGACTCGGCATCCTACATTCTCTACGCACGTGATGAGAGGTACCTTACGAGGACGGGTACATTACGCCTCAAGAACCTTGAGTACTTTCCATGTAGCTGCCCCGTCTGCTCTAAACACACGCCCCAGGAGCTACGCGAGGCTCCTCGAGAGGAGAGAGTGAGGCTCCTCGCCACCCACAATCTATACGTGATCTCTAGCATACTCAGGGAAACCAAGCAGGCCATACGTGAGGGGCGGCTCTGGGAGCTGGCTGAGGAGATAAGCCACGCACACCCCTCCCTTTACAGGGCCTTCCAGGCCTTCGCCTCAAAGGGGGAGTGGCTCGAACTTCATGACCCAAGAGCGAAGGGCGTTGTCAGAGGAATATTCCTATACGACGAACTGTCCCTCGGCAGGCCCGAACTCGTACGACACAGGAGATTCATGGAAACCCACTACCAGCCGCCTCCAGCGGAAACGCTCATACTACTACCTGGAGACCCGCGAGACAAACCCTACACGCGGTCCAGGATCTACCAGGAGGCAAGGAAAAGATGGGGCGAAAAACCGCACTACGTGTTCTACACGCCGTTCTACGGAACCGTCCCCGAAGAATTAGCGGAAACATACCCCTACTCTCAGTTTGAGGCCCCCCTCAACCCCCCGGAGAACGTGGTTAACAAGCTATGGGAGGACGTGAAGAGATACCTGGAGAGGTACAGGGAGCACTACTCAGAAGCAATATTTGTCTATACAGACAAGCTTGGATGGAGCTTAAAACTGAAAAAGAGAGTGGCCAGGGCAAAGACCGGGATCATGACCCGAAAAGTTGAAGTACCGGCGAGCCGGGGCCCAGCGGATTAGCACTAATAATAGGCCAGCCTGGAGAGGGACCCGCTACATATAGAGATCCTTCCCCACAGCTTTTCTTGTCTCCTCGAGCTTGGAGAGCTTCTCCAGCTCCTCCTCGAACTTACGCGCCTCCTCGTAGAGCTCTGATGCATCTATCTCTACGCCGACGAGCTGCCCCACCTTCTCCACAGCGACGGCCGCCGCGTAGGGGTCGTACCGCATGGCCTCGGCGTAGGGAAGCACGGCCAGGGCTGGTAGGCCTTTAAGCTCCGAGTACATTAGGAGGAGGGCTAGGGGGCCTATTATGAGGAGCCACTTGTCCATGAGGGGCTCACCCAGCTTCTCAGCATAGTGGCTATTGGCGAGCCACCTCATTTTCTCCTCGCCGCTCTTCAACTTCTTGTCAAGCCCGCCGATCAGTATCGCCTCGCTTATACCCACCTTCTTCATCCAGTCCACCAGAACCTCGGCAAACACCCTTCTATCCCTAGGGTCCGGAAGGTCGTGGTTCACAATCACCACAAGCTTCGGGTCTGGGCGGTAGAAGATCTCGAAGGGGAAGGCAAGGCCGTATTCGTCGCGGAAGGCGAACTCAGGCATGTACTTGGTGAGTATTACCCCTACCCTCTCCATATCCAGCTTCGAAGCAATATACCTTGTAGCTATATAGCCGGTTGCACCGAAGCCCTTAAACCCGGTTACCAGTTTCGCCCCGCTGAGCGCAGCCGCGTCAAAGCTGTCCTTCAGGACTATTTCGACACGCCTAGCCACGAGCTTCCAACCCCCTTTCGAACCCTTACAACTTCGCCGCTCCTAAAATATGGTATCTCTACGCCCGAGAACCTGGCTTTGCCCACGGCGAGAATCCTGCATGCCTCGTCGACCACAAGAACCTCGTCCCCGGCCCTGATGCCGGGGTCGACCCGTACCACGTGTTTGGCGAAGACATTGCGGCCGCGGGCGATGTACTCTGCCACGCCGCCCTCAACGTAGACGCGGAGGCGGGGCTCCGGGATCCCCTGGTTCAGCAGCTTAGCACCCTCTATGCTGAGAGAATACAGGCCATCCTGCGCCCTGAGCGTGGCCAGGATTCTCCCTCTCCAAACAACGTTCCTTATACGGAGTGTGTTTGGCGATACGGCGACCAAAACGTCGTCGGGTATAAGGAGCCTGCCAGCCGGGGGTCCGAACTGGTAGTCGGCTATGGTTCTCAGGCTGGCAAGCTCCTTAGAGGAGGGTTTTCTGAGCCTCAAAACACCGACCCAGCTATATTTGGAGTGTGACCCCCTTATCAACCATGTCTTTCCGCCTCTTCTTCAGCACCTTCTCGATGGCGCTGGCGAAGTCGCTCATGGTGACAACGTCTCTCCCGTCTCTGATGGCGTTGTAGCCTGCCTCGACGCAGATCACCTTTATGTCCGCGCCGGTGGCACCCTCGGTTATTTTGGCCAGCTTCTCTAGGTCGACGTCGTCTGCTAGCGGCATCTTCCTGGTGTGTATCTTGAAGATCTCGACTCTGCCTGCATAGTCGGGTGGGGGTACGTAGATGAGCCTGTCGAACCTGCCGGGCCTGAGCAGGGCAGGGTCCAAGATGTCTATCCTATTGGTGGCTGCTATGATCTTCACGTCGCCCAGCGGGTCGAACCCGTCGAGCTCGGCTAGGAGCTGCATAAGGGTGCGCTGAACCTCCCTTTCGCCACTTGTGCCTATGTCGAGCCTCTTGGCCGCTATGGCGTCGATCTCATCTATGAATATTATACTAGGTGCCTTCTTCTTCGCGTACTCGAACACCTCCCTAACCAGCCTGGCGCCCTCGCCTATGAATTTCTGGACGAACTCTGAAGCCACCACCCTGATGAAAGTGGCGTTAGTTTCGCCGGCTACGGCCTTAGCGAGCAAGGTCTTACCGCACCCCGGAGGCCCGTAGAGAAGCACGCCTTTGGGCGGCTCTATGCCTATCTTCCTGAACAGTTCAGGGTTCCTCAGGGGCAGCTCCACGGCCTCCCTCAGCTCCCTTATCTGCTGGTCAAGGCCACCCACGTCAGAGTACCTTACCTTGGGCCTCTCTATGACCTCCATGCTGTGCACGTGCGGGTCCTCTCGCTGGGGAAGGATCTCTACTATGGTAGAGCCCCTCTGGTTCAACGCCACATTCATTCCGGGCCTCAGTTTCGACCTGTCTATCTTGTTACTAATAGTTACAATCAGGTTGGGCCCTGTAGAGCTCTTCACTACGGCCCGGCCATCGTCCAGCACTTCTAGGACTATCGCCTCTATTAGGGGAGGTGCCAGTAGCTTCTCCACCTCGCTCTTATAGTATCTAAGCTCGCTCTTCAGGGTGGTTCTCTCCGCTTCCAGCTCTCTGAGGCGCTGCTCCAGGTACTTTATGTATTCTAGAAGTGAGTCGTAGTCCATTGAGTCCCTACTGTTATCTATTGCTGCCATGCTAGACCCCTATCAAATTACTTGAGGACTGGCAACCTAAATAACGGTTTTCAGTCATTCATGCACCAAAAGATTATCAAGGCCTGGGTTTCGGGTAA
>JALURJ010000136.1 GCA_027016915.1 Desulfurococcales archaeon
GTGCTTGCCGGGGCGCCTGCCGACTACGAGCCTCTGGAGAGGAGCGGGGAAAAGATACCGACGAGCCTGGGGGAGCTAAGGCTAACCCTGCGCCCTACACCCAAGGTGGCTGAGGCCCTTGCCGAGGTCGTGGATGGAGCCGTTGTGGTAGGGTTTGCCGCCGAGACGGCCTCCAACGAGGAGGAGCTGGTGAGCAGGGCTCTTGAGAAGGCTAAGCGGTACGGGTTCCACCTAGTGGTCGCCAACTACGTTGGGCGTCCTGATACAGGGTTTGCAAGCGAGGTGAACGAGGTTGTCGTTCTACGCGGCGAGAAGGTAGCTGTTAAGGGCAGGTTCTTGAAGCGGGTGCTGGCACGGCTGCTCCTGGACGAGGCCAAATCAGTCATGGAGGAGTTCGGCTATGGGCAGACGCGAAGCTAGCGTGGGCGTACCTCTCCACATAACGGGGTTCTGGTCACCCCGGTTCGGGGACACGCCTCTGGAGACAGGGAGTAGGGGCGCTGGCCTGGTGGTTAGACCCCTTTTGAGGGTGCAGGCGGAGCTTGCCGAAGGATTCGAGCTCGTGTTCAACGGCTCGAGAACAAGCTTCAGGACCGTGGAGCTGTTGGCCAGGAAGCTTGGGATGAGGGGCCGGTACGTGGTGGACAGCCCGGCACCCCTGGGCGCAGGTTTCGCCGTGAGCGCCGCCGTAGCTATCGGCTTATCCTACGCCTGGAGCCAGCTTTCAGGCATCGACGAGGCCTCGGCGGCGCGTGCAGCCCACGAGGCAGAGGTTGAGGCTAGAACGGGGCTGGGGGACGTTATAGCGATCCTGGAGGGCTCCCACCTAGAGATAAGGGTTAAGCCCGGCGGCCCAGGGGTGGGCTTGGTGTCGTCGATAGAGGTTCCGAGGGAGTACAAGGTCGTGACAGCGATCCTGGGCTCCATGGATACCAGGGTGATGCTGGACACCTTCCCCGTAGAGGTCTATCAGATGGCCGAGGATTCTCTGGCTAGGCTGGAGTCCAATCCAAGCCTCGAAGTGTTCCTGAAGGAGGCCTATATGTTCTCCAAGGCAGCCGGCATGCTTGCCAACGAGGTGGAGGACGCTGTCGAGGCATGCAGTGACGAGGGGGTTCTCGGCTTCTTCGTCAAGAAACGGGTCCTCACAGTCGTTGTCCACTCATCCAGCCTGGCCGACTTCGTCCCATGCCTCCGCCGCCGCTACCCCCGTGTAATGGTTTTCGAGACTTGTCGTGGGGGCGTGCGTGTAGACCTGTTCTAGAGGCTACCGTTATTAGTTCTCGGGCCCCACACAGTATTCCGGGACAGCCTGATGGTAGGAATACCTCCCAGCCATCCCCGGTACCTCTCATTGCTGCTTCGTGAGCGCATAGTGGAGGGGTATAAGCGTGGAATCGTGGTGCTCGAGGGCCTCATAGCCCACGGTAGGGGCGAGGCCTTCGACTACATCCTCGGCGAGAAGACCCACAGCTTCGCCGAGGAGGCCATGAGGGCTGCCGTAGCGCTGATGCTGTTGTCGAGGAACCCCGTGATCTCGGTTAACGGGAATACCGCCGCACTCGTTCCAGGCGATATTGTGAGGCTAGCGGAAGCTGTGGGTGCTAAGTTGGAGGTCAACCTTTTCTACAGGACCAGGCAGCGGGAGGAGGCCATAGCAAGGGTCCTGAAGGAGCATGGTGCGAGGGAGGTGCTGGGTGTGGGCAGCGACGCCTCGGCCACCATACCGGAGCTCCACAGTGAGAGGAGGCGGGTAAGCCCCCGCGGCATCCTGGTGGCCGACACGGTGTTGGTCCCCCTGGAAGACGGCGACAGGACCGAGGCGCTTCGCAGGATGGGGAAGAACGTCATCGCCATAGATCTTAACCCGTTCTCCCGGACAGCCCAGATGGCTAGCATAACCATAGTGGACAACGTTGTGCGGGCTGTGCCCAGAATGGTCGAGATGGCGGAGGAGCTCCGCGGCAAGGACAGAGGGGAGCTTGAACGCATAGTGTCAAGCTACGATAATAGGAGGGTTCTGGGGGAGGCTATAAGGATGATAAGGGAGAGGCTTGAGAGGCTGTCCGAGAAGGGCGTGTTCCTGGAGGTGTAGTTAGTGCCCAGCATATATGAGGCGTTCCTGGCAGCGGATCCCCGCGTGCTGAAGGCCCTCTCCCTCATAGGCCTCAGCAAGACCGATCTCAAGGCCTACATGGTCATACTCTCGGAGGGCCCCCTGACGGCGAGGGAGATAGCTGGAAGGGTCGGCGTCGCCTCCGCGAAAATCTATACCGTCCTCTCGAGGCTGGAGAAAACGGGGCTCATAGTTAAGGACCCTGACAAGAGACCGGCCATCTACATGGCTGTGCCGCCCGGCGATGCGTGGTTTGAGCTTAAGAGGAGGCTGATGACCGAGCTTGAGAACATAGAGAGGGTGCTTATACCGTTCCTTGAGTCCATTAGGAAGGGCACACCCTACTACAGGGTAGCCATAGTGGGGTCCAGCGAGGTCGAGTCCATGGCTGTCAGGATAATCGAGGACTCGAAGTCAAGGGTCCTCCGGCTCGCCATACCGTTCCCCGAGCTCATCACTGAGAGGATAGTGGAGGCGCTTAGGAAGGTATCACCCCTGAAGAACGTTAGGATACTGGTGTCGGAGGAGGTTTCCCACCTCATACCCAGAAGGCTGCCGTTAGATGTGCGGGTGACAAAGACGCTGTTCGGCGGCGGCGTAGTGGGCGACCAGGTGCTCCTCATAGTCAAGACCCGTACAGGTATAGCGGGGATGTGGAGCAGCCACGAGTACTTCACCCACATAGCCACAATCTACTTCGACAAGCTGTGGGACGAGGCGGGCGGGGAGGCTTCTTGACCCCACACTTTTTAAAGCAATCAAGGCGAGAAGCATAGGGTTCGGGGGATAGTCGTGAGGCTGATAACAGTAAAAATGCCTGAGGCCTTCGTGGAGGGCCTCGACGAGCTTGTCAGGCTTGGAAGGTACTCCTCTAGGAGCGAGGTCATCAGGGTGGCTGTTAGGGATCTTCTCAAGAAGGAGCTCTGGATCCCTGAGGAAGAGCTTTTCTACATGTCTGCGAGGCAGAAGGGCGAGAGGAGCGTGGTCCACTACTACTAGCCCGCTGCTCAGCGCCCCTGCCTCCACGTTCTAGCCGTCTTTATGACCAGCTCCAGGGTGGGGTCTCCCTGCCTCAGCTCCTTGAAGCTCAGCGGAGGGTTCCACCCAGGTATGATTCTTCTCATCTCGTGCAGGCTCACCGGCCTGGTGTAGAGCCTGGGTTCGGCGACCCTTAGGGCCATAGCTCTCTTGGAGCCGCTGATGTAGGGCCAGTCGTCCTCGTCTACGCCGGCGTCGTGCTCCTTGGTTATCTCGCGCCATAGTCTGCGGGGCTCCCCCATCAGCACCCTGGCTACTTTGAACTCGCCTATGATGGCCTGCACCCTGCCTGAAGCGTAGACCACTATGGTTGACCCCTCCTCTATACCTATGCCGCGCCAGCGCCTAAGCTCGTATTTCTTGGAGCCGCTGAATATCTGGTATGCGAACTTCGGCTTGATTGACATCAGGTACATTTTTGCCATGGCCCGTGCCCGTGATCCTCGCTTCAGGGGGGAACTAATATTCTATTGGTCACTATTTTCATAATATTGTATATTAGGTGGCCTCGGGAAATATTGGGCGGCGATGAGGAGGGCTGGTATTACGGACCCTCCCCTCCGGGAAGGGGGTGTGAGGATGGACACCAGCGCCGAGCCCCCAACAGTAGGGTACGGCGATCTTGTCCTGATCTACATAGATGAGCGGCGCCGCCACGTTGTTAGGGTGGAGGAGGGAAGAGTTTTCGGCTCAGATAAGGGGACGCTTAGGCTGGACGACCTTGTAGGGCTACCCTACGGCTCTAGGGTAAAGCTATCCACGGGCGTGGAGGCCCTGGTGCTCCAACCCCTTCTCGACGACCTGCTCAGCCTGGCGTATAGGAGGAAGAGCCAGGTGATCTACCCCAAGGATCTGGGCTTCATACTCTACATAGCCGACATAGCTCCCGGCAAGCGGGTGTTGGAGGCCGGGATAGGGTCGGGTTTCCTGGCATCTGTGGTTGCCAGCAGGCTCAGGCCTGACGGCAGGCTGTACAGCTACGAGGTGAGGGAGGATATGGCCAGCATAGCTAGGCGGAACCTCGAAACGGCCGGGCTGCTAGACATGGTGGAGATAAAGGTTGCCGATGTTAGGAGGGGCGTGGAGGAGCGGAACCTGGATGCATGCCTTCTAGACATGCCTGATCCTTGGAACGCCCTTGAGAGCGTGTATGAGGCGTTGAAGCCCTCCGCGCGGCTTGTGGTTTTCGTCCCAACCATAAACCAGGTTGAGAGAACCGTGGTTGGCCTGGAGAGGCACGGCGGGTTTGTCGACATACATGCTGTGGAACTCATGCTGCGCGAGTACCAGGTTAAGGAGGGAAGCGTCCGCCCAGCCACTAGGATGATTGGCCATACGGGGTACATAGTTTATGCTAGGAGGGTGTAGGGAGAATTATACGTTATAATTGGC
>JALURJ010000137.1 GCA_027016915.1 Desulfurococcales archaeon
AAGCACCTGGCTATTCCAATATCCTCCACTTCCACGCCGAACCTCCTATATCCTCCCAGCTCAGGCATCCACGCGTACATTATCCGGCGTTTGGACAGGACCTCCTCAAGACTTCTCCGGTTGAAGTGCGGGTACTTCCTACTGGTGGGCCATCTTCTCACATCCACGATGAACTCTATGCCTAGATGCTCTAGCAGGCTTAGTAACTCGTCCAGGCCTCGGCTGGAGTGTCCTACAGTGTAGACTATATGCAGAGGCCCCACCTCTACACTGCTACTTGACTACCTATGATGCAGAGGGGGTCAGGGCCGTGGGGCGTGCCCTTGAGCCTAAGGCTTCGAGCATAGCATCCTCCGAGGCACCGGCTCCAAAGCCTGCAGGAAATACAGTGCTCCACGGGCCTAGTGTCGGCCACGGCCTCCCGGTAGAGCGGGTGAGCAAGGAGGTTTAGATAGGCTTTCCGGAACCCCTGGGTAGCGGCGTTTCCGCCACCGACGCCGAGCACATCGCAGAGGAGGAGTCTGCCGGAGGGGCTTAGGTCTACCACCCGCCATCTACGGCAGGTGCCGCTGCAGTACACCAGGCTGGAGCGGATCAATGAGCGGCAGAAGGGGACGCACCAGACCCCTACCTCAACACCGCTCTCCTCAACAGTTCTTTCAACCTGTCTTAAGGCTTCTTCCACGTGGCTCCGTTTAGCATATACTCTGTTCTCCAAGGCTCGTCCAGCAGGCATGGCTGGAATCACTGATACGCTTGAAGCGCCCATCTCGTAGGCTTTGCGGACGGTATCGCCTATGTGGAGGTAGTTGAGGTTACTTATAGTTATGTTTACATGCACATTGATGCCTGCGTCTACCAGCCTTCTTATGCCCTCAACAGCCCTTGCCCAGGAGCCTGGCCCGCGGAGCCGCTCGTGAACCTCAGCGTTGGGACCGTCGAGGCTGGTGTTAACACCCACCTCTAACCTGGCCAGTCTGGCAGCGGTCTCCTGGTCCACTGGGACGGAGTTGGTGAAAACGTTGACGGAGAAGCCCATGTCTTTGGCCATTTCCAGGATTTCCAGCATATCCCTCCTGAGGAGCGGTTCTCCACCCGTGAAGCTGACATGCCTCACCCCCAGCTCGGCGGCCTCCTCCAACACGCTTAGCACAGTTTTTAGAGGGAGTTCTGTTTCCCCTTCGTAGATGGAGGCGTAGCAATGGATGCATCTTAGATTACATCTTCCAGTGATGATCCATATGAGCCACTCCAAGCTTTCCGCCATACCGTATACATCCCTTAATGTAGGTTGGGGTGGAGGCCTAATTAGCTTGGGCGTGCCGCTTCCTCTGACCGTATCACTCTATGGTGTTTGTTTTGCTGTGATACGGTTTTCATCGGTTCCGGCCTCGCCCAGGGGGCTCGCCCCCGCCTGAGGGGTTCATCCCATGGGGTCATGGGTGGCATTCGACCCGAGCGGCACGCGGGTCACATCTACGGGGATGGGCCCTGCGGAGCTTGGCTTCCATCGCCCAGCTGGGCCCTAGAGATGTTATTGCCAGCGACGCATATAAAATCTTAATAGAGTCATAAAAAGACACAGACCGATACAGAAAGCCATAATTAAATGTTTCTGCCTCAGTTTGGAAGGGCGTGTGCTTTCCAGCTCAGATTATTATAACGCTGTTTCACGCTATAATTATAAGAAACCCTACCTAGACAATTTGTGAAACATGTTTATAAGGTTCGGAACCCTACCTATATCCAGGAGATGAGTAAGAAATGTGTCCATTCTGCGGCTGGTTTGGATGGGGATGGATGTGGCCTGGAGGAATGTTCTTCGGGCTACTGTGGATGGTGCTGTGGATAGTGGTCATAGTGGCTGGCATATACCTCGTCCTCAAAATGGTGGGTGGCTGGAGCGAGCCCAGGCACAGGCATTTAGAGGACGAGCTTCGAGCCCTTAGGAAGGAGCTCGAGGAACTGAGAAAGCATAGACCGGCCAACTAGCCTCGAAGCAAACCTGGTTTTTCTACTAACCCAAATATTTTGAAAATAGATCCTTAAAGGGAACCATTTAATATCCATACATACCCATATATGTGTTAGAGAGTGATACCGTGATGGAGGACTTCGGAATGGGTAGCTTCTGGTGGTTCATCTTCTTCCCACTGGGCCTCGTAATAGTGCTGATCGTCCTGCTACTACTGCTGTTCGGCATCCTGAAGCTGGAGAGGGTGGGGTATCAGGAGTTCAGGCTACGTGCTGAAGGAGATCCTGTAGACTACCTGCTCGACGGGCTTAGGAGGAGGGGCTTCTCAGCCTATAGGGAGGGCGGCGATGTGGTGGTGCGCACGACCCTCATCAATCTGAGGATAAGGCTGGTCGACGAGAAGGCGGGCATTGTAGCTTGGTGGGCTGAAATACCGGCGATAACTGTGGTATTGGTGCTCATAGGCCTGTTCTTCGGCATAGTTGTGGCCGTCATAGTAGGACTAATAGTCTACCTAAAATACAGCGAGATCAACAGCGCCGTGAAGAACCTCCTATTATACGCAGAGGATGCGTTGAGCCCTAAACCCTAGCTAACCTATGCAAACCAGGTATTCGTTGCTCCGGTCTTCATAGCAGGCCCGCTGCCTCAAGCCACTTAGCAGCTTCTCTCAGGCCTTCCCTCAGCTCTATCCGGGGCTTGAAGCCTGTGGACTCTTCAATTTTCCTTATAGGCACATCTTTAGGAGCTACCAGAAGGTAGCGGGCCGCACCCATGTACCAGGTCATGGGTTTGAGGAAGGGGCGGGGGATCGGGATTTTTAGACCCCTCTTCCTTCCAGCGGCAGCCAGGAGGGCTTCGGCCACCTCCTCCGACCTGTACATGCGTGGCCCCCTTACATTATAGGTTCCCCCTATGCCCGCCTCTACCAGTGACACTATTGCTTCCGCGACATCCTTTGCCGACACCAGGGCTATTGGCGTCTCCCTGCCCCCGAGAACCAGGGCTATACCTCTCTTCGCTAGCTTCAGGAGACGCGGAACATCGGGGTTGAGGGAATACCTACCGTACATCCAGGTGGGTCTGACGACGACCACTGTCCAACCCGTCTCGGCGCCCCAGGCTCTGGTCAGCTTTTCGGCCTCACACTTGCTTTTCTCGTACATGGTGCGAGGTAGGCACTCCTCCATCTCCTCAGCCGTCTCCCTGAGCTTGTCCCCCGTAGCCATTATGGAGCTTACAAGCACCAGGATACCTGGCTTCAAGGGTTTCAGCGCCTCGAGGAGATTGCGGGTGCCGCCATAATTGACCTCCCACTCAGCTTTACGGCCCCTAAGCACGCCAGCAGTATGGATAACGGCATCGTAGGGCCCGCTCCCCCTAATAGCCTCGCTCAGCACCTTAGGCTCTGTTACCGAGGCTTCAACTACTCTGGTCTTCTCCAGGACCCGCCGGGCCCAGGGCCTTTTATGGAGGGAGCCAGGCCGCACCAATGACACTACTTCGTGGCCTTTGTCGAGAAGCAGCTCAACCACGTGGAGGCCCAGCATCCCGCTAGCACCGGTGACAAGCACCCTCACCCGCAACACCCTACCCATAACGATCGAGGAGAGCTGTGTTAAGATTTGCCCGAACCCTTTTAACCTGAAGCTCCGACACCCCTGCGGGTGCTACCTTGGAGCAGCGAATACCCGAGAAGCTGCTCTGCTCACTTTTCGGCGAAGCCGCGCCGGGGCTGCCGCTCTTCTGCCTCGAGCGGTGGCAAAGCCTCCACGAAACCGAGGCCAGGATTCAGCTGAGTGAGAGCGGCGTGCACCCCCTCACCCTCGAGGAGCTGGAGGAGTACGGTTTAAGGCTGGAGGAGCTGGCAAGGCTAGAGCTGGGCTATGGGTGGACGAAGGGCTCCCCAACACTGAGGGAGAGAATAGCGCAGCTTTACAGCGGAGCCGTAGACCCCGAAGGTGTGGTCGTGGCAAACGGCTCGGCTGAGGCCAACCTCGTGGCAGCGATAAGCCTGGTCTCGCCCGGCGACACCGTGCTGGTGGACATGCCTAACTATATGCAGCTCCCAGGCATTCTGAAATGGCTGAGGGCCCGCATCATCCCTCTGTGGAGGAGGCCACCGACCTGGAGATTCCCTTTGGAGGAGGCTGTCGAGTACATAAGGAAGTACAGGCCTCGGGCAGTCTTTGTAACGGACCCGAACAACCCCACAGGCTCCTACATGTCCCGAGGAGAACTCGAGGAGCTGGCAGAGGAAGCTGGCAAGACTGGCACTCTCCTAGTATTCGACGAGGTATACTGGGGCTCGGAGCTAGGCGAACCTAGGCCCAGCATACTGGAAGTCGCAGGGCCGGAGCAGGCGGTGTCGGTATCAGGGCTTTCCAAGGTATACGGCCTGCCGGGCCTCAGGATAGGGTGGGTAGCCGGGTCGAGAAGCGTGGCTGAGAGAGTGTGGAGCGTTAAGGACTACACCAGCATAGCGCCGTCTAGGCTAAGCGACTACATAGCATCCATAGTCCTCGACCCAGGCAACGTTGACAGGCTACGCAGCCGGGCCAAAAGTATTGTTACGCAGAACCTTGACTTCTTCAAGGAAATGCTGAGCGGAAACGAGGACCTGTTAAAACCGTACTGGCCGAAAGCCGGGGCCTACGTTTTCGCGGAAGTACCCTGGGTTAAGGACACGCTTCAGCTCGCCTATAGGCTCTACGAGGAATACGGCATTTTAGCTAACCCGGGTGAATGTTTCGAACTCCCAGGCTACCTGAGAATAGGTGTTGGACAGCAACCAGGAGATTTCCGCCACAACCTTACAGAACTTCTTGCAGCGCTCGGAAGGCTTAGGGGCGGCTAGCCGCCCCTCATGGTTTTTTCCACAATCTTCACGGCCTGAACAGCATTTTCAGCATATAAGTCTGCGCCAACCTCTTTTGCTGTTTTTTCGCTAAGAGCCGCACCTCCAACTATTATCCTGGCTGGGACGCCGGCTTCCCGGAGCTTGGCTATCGTCTCCCTTACTGATGGAATCGCAGTAGTTAAAAGAGCGCTTAGCCCTACTATCAAGGGTTTATGCTTCTTGGCTGCCTCCACGAACTTCTCAGGAGGTACGTCGACTCCCAGGTCTATGACTTGGAAGCCTCTTAGACGGAGCAGTGTGGCTACAAGACTTTTCCCGATGTCGTGGATGTCGCCCTTCACTGTGCCTAGCACCACGACCCCCCTAGACCTCCTGTCGGAGTGTTTCCTGGCCATGTAGGGCTCCAAGATCCTCATAGCCTCCTTGAAAATCTCGGCTGCATAGAGCAGGTCGGCGAGGAAATACTCTCCTGTCTCGAACCTTCTGCCTATCTCGTCCATAGCCCATGACATGTCCTCAAATACGATTGCGTCTACATCGACGCCCGAGCCCAGAGCTTCTCTGAGGGCCTCAAGGAGGCCTTCCCTGTCAAGGTTTGCCAGGGCCTCTCGGATCCTCCTCCTAACCTCACTCAACCCGAATCACCTTTAACGAGTCTGATCACGGCCTGGATCTTCTCCGTTGCTTGGGGCTCCATATATGAGCGGCCAGGGTAGGGCCTATGGGTCGAGGCTAACACCAGCCTGCGGGGCCCGTGGGCTTTCAGCACCCTCCTAACTACGCATACCATGTCCTCGGGCCCCACCTCAGGGTCCATTAAGAGGTCTATGGGTATCCCGGTGAAAAACACTGCGCTGCTAAGACTCCTAGCCTTGCCTATGATCTCGGCCCACTTTAAAGCGTCCTCCACGCTGGACTTGGGGTGGAAGTCTATGGGGTGAAGAGCGTCGTAGAGCTCGGAGAGCTGGGGGAGCAGGAACATGTAGTTTCCGTCGCAGTGGAGTATGGCGTGCTTACCCCTCTTCTTCACAGAGTCCGTGAACCGGCGGTGCCAGGGAAGGTATAGCTCCTCGTAGAAGCCTCTAGGGTATATAGGCCCTGTATAGGCGGCCATGTCGTCTGCTACCCGCACAGCGTCAACCACGTCGAGCTCCGAGGCCGCCTTAACCAGTTCCAGGATGTACTTGGATATCCTGGAATAGAGTTCAGCCGCCTTAGCCGGGTTTATCCTGTAGAGAAGAGCGAAGTCAAACCGGTGCCAGGAGAGATCCAAAACCCTCCCAGCCTCTGGCCTAGGAGGCATGAGGAAGTACTCCGACTGCTCGGTTGGCCCGATGACCTCGAAAACCACGTACCTCCCCTCGGCCCTGCCCTTTACGTCTCCCTCGAACCGTCTTACCGACGCCTCCACAACCTCGTCTATGGGAGGCCATTCGTAAGCCTCTAGATCCAGGGCCTCGGCCCACTCGAAAGCTGAGCCCTCCCTTCTGAAAGGACCGCCTTTTTCGAAGAAGTCTGACCACTGCGGCACCCAGCCGTGGCCAAGGATAACGTCGCTGAGCCTTGCCTCGACCTCCTTGTCTACTGATTCGAAGTGGAGCGGAGGCCTCGGCGCTTCGCCTTCCTCGAAAACCCTGAGGACCAGCCGCCTACCCTCCAAGTATACCGCCGTTCTAGGTCACGTGGGTGGCAGAATAAAGCTCTTAGCTGACATATACCCACAAATAAATAAGTGTGGGACACACCTATATGAAATGGTGGGTTCATGGGTTACAGGGTGACCCTTGATTCACGGGGAAGGATAACCCTGCCCAAAGAGGTTAGGAATCAGCTGAGCCTCTCTCCCGGCGACACGCTGATCCTAAGAACAAGTGGAGGAAAGATAGTCCTGGAAAAAGCGTCTAACCCCTTCGAGAGGCTTGCAAACCTGCTTGGTAACCTCACTTTCAGTAGAGAGCTGCGCAGGGAGGCTGAAACTGAAGCTTTGAAGGAGGCGAGGGCACGGTTCGCATAGCGGTTGCCTGGTGCTGGTACTATGAGGAGATGCCTCGTAGAAACAGGGTTTCTCCTGGCACTCAACCCTAAAGACAGGAACCACGAGTGGGCTCTAAGGCTGCTACGCAATGCCAAACATGGTGTATGCATGGTCCACATCTCGCCCGCGGCCCCCATAGAACTGTCGCTTATAATGAAAAGTAGAGGCTACAGCGATGAAGCTATAGCCGAGACGTTGGCAGCTATGGAGGAGGCGATCATGCTCTATACCAGGCCTAGTTTCGCGGCACTACGGCTGGATCACCTTCAACTAGCTGCACGTCTCAGATCAAAATACCCTGAGCTAACATTCTTTGACTCAATCCATGCAGCCATAGCGATCATGGACAACTATGAGTACGCCGACCTGGACCCTGTTATCGTGAAAATATTCTCTGAGGGGAAGGACTAGCGAGTCGTACGCTTGTGGGGGCTTGCCACGTATTTACACGTCTCGGCTCCAGCCCTTCTCAAGTCTTTCTCCAGGCTTAGTATCATCTCCGTGCCTCCCCTGACGTAAGCTATCTCTACACACACGTTCCCAGCATGTATGTGACTTCTGGTAACCACCATGTCGGTGTAGTCCTCGAACACTCCGGCAATCTCGGCCGTCACGTCCGGTTGGTGGAAGACCACCAGCACACCCTCACATGCATGTGGCTCGGAGCCGTGGCTCCTCTCGTGGAGGTAGGTATCCACTGCCTCGGTTACAAGCGTGGAGCGGTCCACGCCCAGAGCCTCAGCTAGTTCCTCGAGGCGGCAGGCCGTGTCCTCAGGTATGGAAACTCCGAACCTCCTCTTCCTACCCTTCCTCACCCCGTACCACCCCGAACCAGGCCCGTCAGGTAGAAGGCTAGGAGTAGGAAACCCACCATGGCGGACGGGTTCTGGCCAAGGACAACTGCTAAGAGCACTCCCGCCGTACCTGCAGCCACAGCTGAGGCCACAGAGTTGTAAACGGTCTCGGCCCCGCTCTTCGAGAAATTAATAGCAACGGCTGCAGGTAGTAGTATGAGTACATGTTCCAAGACGAATCCCACCACCCTGATAAGACCTATAGCTGCTAGAGCCAGCGCTGTGTAGGCCATGTAGTCGTAGAGGGATGCCCTGAGCCCGGTGAGCCTGGCGGAATCCCTGTCGAGTCCCAGCAACACGTGCTCCCTCATAAAGGGTAGAGTCATGGCTACAACCACTGCGCTGACAGCCGCAGCGTAGGCGGTGTCCCTCCAGGTTACTAGGAGGGGATCCCCTATAATGTAGGACCAAAGGCTGGTCTCGGAGGGGTACCTTGTGAGCACCAGGTATATGACGGCTATGCTGGCCGACGCTGTGAAGGAGACGAAAACGGAGGTCGCAGTCTCCTCAGGCACGCCACGTCTAACGAGGATAATGACCATATAAGTCAGAGGTATCCCAACAGTGAGAGCACATAGGCTGGGCGGCAGGCCAGTAGCACTCGACAGTGGGATCCCTAGAACCGTTGCAAGGAGGGCGCCGTGGGGCAGCGAGGCTGCGAGGAACTGGAGCCTTCTAGCAGCAACCACGGGGCTCAGGGACCCGTAGGCGAGGGCGGCAGCGCCCACCACTATGAACCAGCGGGGGTCAAGCAGCATGGCCGTCCACCAGGTGGACGCATTTCTCCACCAGCATCACCGAGTCCCCGTAGACCTCGGCCAGTTTCCGCGGGTCCAGCACCTCGCTGGGAGGGCCTGCAAGCCTTATACCTCTATTCACCACGACTATAAGTTTGGAGTCCCTAGCGTAGATCCCGGGGTCGTGGCTTGCAACCAGCACCAATTTCTCCCTGGACAGCTTGGCTATGAGTTCCACCATCTCCATTTTCCCCGCAGGGTCTATCGCCGAGACGGGTTCGTCCAGCAGCAGGATCGGAGGGTCCCACACGAGGGCACGGGCTATTAGGACGCGTTGGAGCTGGCCGCCGCTCAGGCTACTTATAGGCTTGTCGGCATAGTCCAGCGCACCCACGGCCCCGAGGGCCCTGATAGCTGCCTCCCTGATCTCGGAGGGTGTGCGGAGCCTCAACGGTTTCAGCCGGAGGGAGAGGGATGATTCGACAAGTTCCCTCGCAGTAATGGGGAACCCCTTGTTGAAAGCAGAGAGCTGGGGCACATAGCCTATATGCTTCCCAGCAGCCTCAGGGTTCCCAGTCACATCCTCCCCGTTCACCAGGACCCAGCCGTGAACGGGTTTGATCAGGCCCATTATCGTGCGGAGAAGCGTGGTCTTGCCGGAGCCGTTAGGCCCTATCACAGTAACCAGGCCTGGCCCCTCCAGCTTCAGCGACACTCTAGGTATTATGACCTCCTCCTGAAGCTTCACCTCAACCTCTCTCAACTCTATCTCGCCAGTCACCCTACACACCTCGCTATGCACAGATCTAGTAGATGGCTTATATATCTGTGCACAGATTTTTTAGGGTCCAGCACCCTCCCGGTTTATGGTGCCAAGCACTGAAACCACTAACAGTCTTTGCCGTGATGACGGCGGCTACACTACTACTGGCAGTAATACTATCCACAATAGGCTCCAGCATCCAGAGTGGAGCTATTGTGGTCACAGATCCGGCCCTTGTCCCCGACGTGGAGCAGCTACTGTGCAGCGGGGATAGGCTCGAGGTACTGGTACCGCCGGGAATGGATCTCCATGAATACCAGCTAACCGTCAATGATTTGGGAAAACTGAGAAACGCCCGCCTAATAATTTCCTCGGGACACGCGCCTTTTGAGGTGGCCGTGAGGAGGCTATATAGGGAGGGTGAGCTTAGGGCCCCCATCTTGGACATATTGCAGCTGGAGGGCATAAGGGTGAAAGACAACCCGGCCACTGGCAAGCCCAACTACCATGCGGTGCTCTACGATCCCTCGAACTACAAGGTCTTCGTGAAGGCCCTGGCAAGGGCTCTGGGAACGATTAATCCCGAATGCATGGAGCACTACACGTCAAAGGCTGCAGAGCTGGCCGAGCTAGTTGACAGCATAGTTGCCGGGACTCCCAGGCTAGACGCCACAGCTATAGCAACGTCTCCCCTAGCCCAGTACGCTGTTGAGTGGGCCGGGATCCATGTGAAGTACCTTATAGTTAAGGAACACGACTCACCTTCCCTGTCTAAGGATCTCGAAGAAGCTGAAAGGGCAGCATCCGCCGGTAAGGCCAGTATGGTTGTAGTGGTGGATCCTGGCTCTAAGCAGGTCTACCTCTATGCGAGAAGGCTTGCAGAAAAACACGGTTTAACTCTGCTCGTGGTTCCCAGCCCGCTCTCAGGTGAAACGGTTCCGGAGGTTCTACGCAAGGTATCACTCCAGGTAGCCACAATAGCCGGTAAACAGAGTCAATCCTGACCCGCCTATAAGCCTAGTAATCCTAAAAGTTCGTGGTGGTTTATCAAGGGATGCTTTAAACCATGCTTCTCGAGGAACTCTCTGAAAGCCGTGTCAACAGTCATGAAGTACAAGTTGTTCTCGACAGCTGCGCCGTAAAGCAGGTTATCGACCATATCACCATGCCCTAGGCCCCTCAACTTTACGGCCAGCTCTATAGCGGTTTCACCCAGCATCACCCTCTGGAAATTTTCCCCAACCAGGGACACAACGCTTTTCACCACTTTTGGCTCTAGCACCAATCCCTTCCTGGCGTACTCTTTCAAAACTTTTGGCAGCACCTCCACCCAAACCACCTCGCTAAAGTAAAAATCGGCAAGCCCAAGCTTATAGGCACGGTCCAGCCTTTCGAGATCCTCGTTGGATATTTCTGAAACCTTTATGCCGAAGGCTGGCAGAATATAGGTGGAGTCAACCAACACCCCCTTCAGCTTAGCCATAGCGCTCCACCTGCATTGCTTCCGACTCCCTCTCAAACTCCTCAACGCTTATCTCTGAGATCTTCCTGGACTCGGCCCCTAGCTTAAAGACCGATTTCTCAGGTAACAGGATGAGCTTATCGTCCTCGACCACCACTATCAGCTTTCCACCCTCCTCTATCCCTAGCTGCCTCCTAACCTTCACGGGCAGATAGACTAAACCATTCCTCCCCACCCTAAGCTTAACCCGGCCCACCATGGAACCCCCATAAAACATTCTCGGATTCTAGAAGTTATATGTATTTCTATGATTTAAAGGGGTTTCTAGAATTTTGCCATGGCCAGAGAGCCATGCATACCCAAAATACTACTACTTAAGGATTAATAGGCTGTACAGGACACTAGTAATTGGTGCGAACGTTGAAATGGGAAGTTAAGCATAGCCCTGCATACTCGCTGCTCAAAGTGTTCCTCACGCCGGGCGAATCCCTAACAGTTGAAGCCGGATCCTACATGGCCCACCGGGGCGACGTGGAGATAAAGACAGGGACTAAGGGCCTACTCTCAGCCATCTCCAGAGCCATCTTCACGGGTGAGCCAGTGTTCCTCAACACCCTCACAGCGAGAAACGCCGCCGAGATATGGGTGGCGCCCCCAGCCCCAGGAGACATAGCAGCGATCCAGGTGGAGCCCGGCAAGCCCATAGTCATCCAGGACACGAGCTTCCTAGCCTACTCGGGAGACATAAAGCTCAGCGTCTCCTTCAGCTTCAAAAGGTTCTGGGTCGAAAGGCAGTTCGCCTGGCTCAAGGCCGAGGGCCTCGGAACAGTCTGGGTCTCCAGCTACGGGGCTATGGAGACCGTGGAGCTGGGCCCCGGAGAGCGCATGACCGTTGACAACCTACACTTCGTGGCCATGGAGGACACCCTCCACTATAGAACCAGGAAGTTCGGAGGATGGAAATCAACCATCTTCGGCGGCGAGGGCCTGGTAATAGAACTGGAGGGCCCCGGCAAGGTGTGGCTCCAGACAAGGATGGTGCCAGGCCTGGTGGAACTCCTAAGCCCCTACATAAAGACCAGGTAGGCGTGGCTCCGGCTACACCCGCCAAGCCTCATACACGTATCTAGCAGCAAATAACAGTAGTAGAGCCAGGCCCAGCAGTAGGAGTGCCAGCGGCACAACCATGAAGGATGCCTCCCTAACCTGGTCAAGCAGGGACACGCTAGGAGCCTCCTCGACGAAGAACCCGCAAACACCCGCATCGCCCCCAGGCTCAGAGAGATGCAGCAACCTGCCAGACACGCCGCGGACCTTCACTTCTGCGGCGTTGACTATCCTGACCCTCACCTGGAGAAGCCTGTTCTTCCCAGCAGCCTCTCCCCCCTCCACGCCGCATCCTTCGGCAAGAAGGCCTAGCCTCAGCCTCAGCGACAGGTTTCCACCCTCCCTACCAAGGAGCCTGTCCAGGTAGCCCCAATTGCTCGTGTTGAGAAGGTAGTAGTACTCGTGAGGCTCCTCGAAGGGGCTGGGCTTAACCTCGGGCTCCACGAGGATAACCACTTTTTCACCAGGGTTGTCCGGCACTATGCTCAGGTTTAGGAGGAGATCCGCGAAGTCGGCGAGCCCCAAGGTCCTACCAATGCTTAGCGTGACAACATACTCCCTCCCCAGCTCCCCGTACCTGTCTAGCAGGGCTCTTAGCTCGGCCAGCTTAGCCTCGTAGGCATACCTCTCCTCCTCAGGCACCATTCCAAGCCTCAAGAGCCTCTCTATCCTGTCGATCTCCAGGATCCAGGTGAAGTTCACCTCCTCAACACTATACTCGGGGACCAACGGCTCGCTCCAAGCCTCAGCACCACCCTCCAGGTCTACGGATATGTTGTAGAGCCCAAGCTTAGCCAGCCGGGATCCATAGGCGAGTCTAAGCGTACCTCTAGCCTCGCCGCCCGCCGGGAAGGCGAGCAGCACCTTCACCAGGGTCTCAAACCCCTGAGCACCATACACCACAACACCCCTAACCACCAGAGGCTCAGGAGTGCCTGGCTCGGCCAGGTAATCCAGATAGATGTCCCTGTAGCTCAGTGTCTGATTCGCGCCAAGCAAGACCTCAACCCACCCATTACCCAGCGCTCTGACGCCCAGGAGCCGGGCCTCGAGGGGCAGCGGCGAGACCTTGGGCGGAGGAACTATGCGGACGGGGCCTGTGGCGTTGATCACGTTTATCGCAACACTATAACTAGGTATGGATACGTTGATGCTGAGACCAGTCAC
>JALURJ010000138.1 GCA_027016915.1 Desulfurococcales archaeon
TAGCACTCGAACTCTCAAAGGCCGTAAGAGCACACGGAAGAGGGCCCCCGGAACTAAGGGACATGAGGGAGTACTGGAGGGACTGGAGGACAATAACAAAAACCATAAAGTAACACAGACGCCCCCCCGGAGGATCCCTGTTAGTCATCGCAACTCAGGTCCCTGAGGGGCCGTCCTTGTGTTACTAGTTGTGGGTCTTGGCTCCTAGTACTCTATCGGCTATGAGCTTGAATTCCTCGAGGGTCACGGGGCCCTTCTTTAGTATTGAGTAGAACTTTACCTCATCTAGGATCCTCGCCATATCCTCCTCACTCACGCTACTGGGATCCAGGCCTATGGCTTTGAGCGCGTGTACTATGTTGGCTTTGCCAGCCTTCTTCCCCAGTATCACCTCTATCCCCTTGTCTCTACCGATGAGCTCGGGTAGTATAGGGTAGGCCTCGTTGGGCTTCACGTCTCTGACGGCGAGCCACCAGTCGGCTATGATCCCGGACTCAGTCGTGTAGGGGGAGTCTCCTACGACTGGCTTGTGTGGGGGCATCCTCACGCCTGAGAGCTTCTCCACGAGCTTCGAGAGCCCGTATAGCTTATCGAGCTTAACGTTGGTCTCGACGCCCAGTAGGAGCTTGAGGGCTAGCACTGTCTCCTCCAGCGGGGCATTCCCGGCCCTCTCTCCTATACCGTTTACCGTGACGTGTACTGCGCTCGCTCCGGCGGCGACCGCTGCGAGAGCGTTAGCTACGGCCATGCCGAAGTCGTTGTGGGTATGCGCCTCTATGGGCTTGGATACGAAGCCCCTGACCATCTCGATGAAGTACTTCATCGAGAAGGGATTCATTACCCCGAAGGTATCAGCTAGCGTAAGCGAGTCCATCAAGTCGTGCACGGCGCCCACGACCCTCCTAAGGAAGTCGGGCTCGGCCCTCGTGGAGTCTATGGTGAAGAATGTCACGTATAACCCGTGGTCCTTAGCGTACTCCACGGCCTCGACGGCCCTCTCTATAGCTTTCTCCTCGGTCCACCTGTACGCGTATCTTATTATGTGCCTGCTCGACGGCAGCTCCATAACAACGCCCGGCACATCGGCCTTAAGGGCCAGGTCCACATCCTGCTTGAGGCACCTAGCGAAGGTCATCACCATGGCTCTGAGGCCTTGTCGTGCTATCTCCTTGACCGCCTCGAAGTCCTCCCTCGACACCGCTGGCATGCCAGCCTCTATCCTATCGACCCCAGCCTCGTCTAGCGCCATGGCTATCCTGAGCTTGTCCTCCCTCCTGAAGACGATCCCCGCCTGCTGCTCCCCGTCACGCAGCGTGGTGTCGTGTATGACCACCCTCTCAGGGGGGCTGAAGCCCCTCCTAGCCTCCTCCACGTAGTTGTATGGGCTGACATACCACAGCCTAGACTCCCACTTAGGCAACACTGGATCCCCTCCACTAGGCTCGGGGGCTGTTGGGGGCCGCTTATAGTCCTAGGAGTCTCCTGGCGTTCTCGCCTAGGATCCTCCTCTTGGTCTCCTCTGATACTGGTAGCCTTCTAACCATCTCTACCCTCTCGTCTGGCATGTTGAATGGGAAGTCTGTGCCGAATAGTATCTTATCCGGTATTGTGGCCTCGAATAGCTCCCATGGCAGGTGCCTTATGAAGGCCTCAGGGTGGAATGATATGTCGACGTAGACGTTCTCGTGCCTCCACGCTAGGGCGTAGGCCTCCATGTACCATGGGCCGGAGAAGTGCGCTATTATGATCTTGAGGTCGGGGAAGTCTATTGCTACGTCGTCCAGGTATATGGGCCTGCAGTAGGACATCCGTGTCCCGACGGGCCCGGGCCCCGTGTGGAATAGCACGGGGACCCCGAGCTCCTCGGCGGCCTTGTATAGGGGGTATGCCCTCCTGTCGTTCGGGGGCATCCTAGCGGCGTATGGGTGTATCTTGACCCCCATGACACCGCGCTCCCTGTGGGCCTCCCTGAGGATCCTAGCGGCGATCTCCCCTTTATTCGGGTCTAGGGCGTAGAATGGTATGAAGTGCTCCCTGTACCTCTCGGCCAGCTCGGCGACCCACTCGTTAGCTGGTGGCACGCCGCTGTAGGTCTCGTCGTCCCTCAGGAATATGACTACCCTGTCGACGCCTGCCCTCCTTTTCCTCTCAAGGAATTCCTCAAGTGTTATGAGCTTGAGCTCCCTCCCGAGGTACCTCCTAGACGTTAGGATGTAGTCCCTCGGTGGGAGCTCCTTCATACCCGGGGGGTGTACGTCGCTAAAAATGGGGTGGGCGTGTATGTCTATGATCAACTCGCCTGCACCTCACTCGAGAGGCTTCGGTGCCTTGGGGTACTTCTTGAATAGCTCGGGATCGTGTGGTATGATAGCGTAGGTCCTGGGCCTCTTTAGTAGCAGCTTTAGCTTCTTCAGAGCAGTTATGTACTCCTCGTAGTCGCCCAGGAGCCAGCCCTTAGCCTCAACCTCCAGCTCTATCGGCAGGTGCACTATGTCACCGGTGAAGATGTAGGTGTTGCCGGCCTTCGTCTCAACCTTCACCATGGTGCTTCCCGGTGTGTGGCCTCCGACCCATATCAGGTCTATCCCGGGTAGCAGCTCGAGGTGGGCCCCCTCGAATGGGTGTAGGTTGGCTCCCCTGAGCTGCTCTATATCGGATGGGACGTAGGCTCCCGGCCTGCCGATCCATATACTGTATAATGCGTGTGTCAGCTCCTTCTTATGAAGCACTATAGCGGCTTTGGAGTCCCTGAATAGGTATGCGTGCCCCGTATGGTCTAGGTGCAGGTGAGTGAATACAACGTAGTCTATGTCCTCGGGCTTATAGCCTATGGCCTTCAGCTGGTTCTCCAGCCTATTCTCGTCGGTGAACTTGGTGACGGGGAACACTGCGAATAGCTCCTTAGGCCACACCTCCCTGGCCTCGGGGTGTACTCCGAGGTCCACGAGTACCAGGCCGTCGTCGTGCTCGACTAGGATCCCAGCGGCTGGTACGTCGGCCCACTCCCTGGGCTTCGGCTTACCGCGCTCCTCAGCCGTGGAAGGCGTGGGGACGAACCAGCCCATGTCACCAGCGAGCCAGGCGTACTCGAGGAGGAATACCCTCTTCACACCCGTGTGATACGGCATGAGACACTCACCTAGGAATTCACAGAAATCTAGTGTATACTGATGTCCCGGGGTGGTATAAATGTCCTCATTAAGGTGAGGAGCCCGCATGATAGACGCCGATAAGTACTGGCGAGCGAACATGTCAACCGGGGGGTTAAAACTAAAAATGCCGATATTACCGCTAGCACAACAGAGCCAGGAGGCCTTAGAGTACAGGATATGATAACCTTTATGGTCCTTGCTTGATTTGCAGCCAATAATATTAGAAGCAGTTATAGTAGAGACTGAAGCTAAGAGAGTATGGGGAGGGAGTCACTACGCTCCCTATCCTGGCCCTTCCCATGAGGTCTAGGGTTCCTCTCGTCACGCCTTCTAAGATTCGAGATAACAGACAGTTGTCGCGGCGGCTGTAGAGCCGATCGCTATAGCTGGCATTATCATTAACGCAGCTAGTATCGCTGCAACCCCTGCCCCGAGAAGTGATATCAACCCTGCTATCAGTAATGATATGATGCCCGTTGCAAGGCCCCATTCGACCCATTCCATCTTATCAGCCACGCAGGCCTCAAAGTCCCTGGCCAAGCCTTATGCACCCCCCAAGCGTCTCCGCCCCACTCCTATATCCCAGTGTATCTAATAGGGGGGTGGCCTCCGGATTACCTCGAAACCTCCTCTCCATCTCTGGGTCCCCCAGGGGATCCGGGTACTATCATATAAGGGTTTCCCCCCGCTTTACTTAGTCAAGGATACGGTGAATTTTCATGAAGATCTCCTCAGAGCCCACCATTACTTAAATATGTTAAATCATAACTATATAAAATAAAATTTTTAATGAATTATCCTGTACGAAGACTTTAAGCAGCACTAGATTGAGAGGACCCGTCGGGACCCGTAATGGCTCAGCTCACCATCTCTCTATATACTTTGGTAGGAGGTAGTCGTATCTCCCACGGAGGATCCTGGTCTTTATGAATCTGTGTATCTTCCTTGCTGTGAGGTATATGCTCCATATCCTCGCGTCGCTCTTGTAGTACTTGTAGACCTCGTCTACCGTGAGGGGCTTTATCTCTAGGTCGGCATATCTAGTCTCCAGCTCCTCATTCGCCCACCCGACAAGCTTGGGTACGAGGTCCCTGCGCTTCTCCTTGATGTAGTTGGCTATCAGGTCTACTAGGACGCTGTGGGGATCGTAGTATCTATCGAGTATCTCCTGGAGGAACAGCGTCTTCAGGAGCCACCTTATCAGTGGGGGCGCGGCCTTGAGGAACACCTCCGGGTCTATCTGCTCCTCGCCTCTGACCCTGAGTAGGGGTGTACTGGTGTCCAGGTATAGGAGGTCCATGGACTCGGGGCTCCTTATAGACCAGTTCGATATCTGTGCATCTAT
>JALURJ010000139.1 GCA_027016915.1 Desulfurococcales archaeon
CTATGGTGGAGGCGGTGCTTCTAGCCTCCTCTAGTTCTCTTCGTCTCTTAGAAACCTGTTCATGCAGCTCGGACTCCTTGGCGTCGAGGTCTGTTAGAATACGCGTGATTTTCTCCTGCTCCTCCAGGAGCCTGGCTCTTTCCTGCTGAAGTTTTTCAATCTCCCTTTCCAGAGTCTCCAGCCTCTTCTTAACCTGCTCGGGGCCCCCCAAGTCCTTGAACTGCTCCTCGGCGCTTCTCACCTCCTTCTCCAGGGCCTCCAGCCTTCTGGAAAGCTCGTCGTGGCGCCCCTTAAGCTTGGCCAGCTCCTCCAGCTCCTCGAGGAGTTTACGCCTCTCATCCTCAAGTTCTGCAATCATCTTCCTAAGCTTCTCCTCCCTCTCCATCTTTTCCCTGAGTAGCCTCTTCTTCTCCTCCAGCAGCCTCCTCTTCTCGGGGAGCCTGCTCACCTCCTCCATCAGCCTTTCGAGGAGGGTCTGCCTCTCCCTCATCAAACCCCTCAGGTGGCGGGCCAGCTCCTCTATATTGCCCCTGATATTGTTGTACTTCACCAGGTTTAGGGCCCTGTTTATGGCCTCTTTCCTCTCCTGGGGACTCATGGTGAGTATGGTGTAGACGTTGAACTGGGGGACGTATATCGCATTGGTGAATATCAGGGGTGAGCCGCGCTCCTTCTCCGGCAAGCCGAGGATCTGGAGAACCCTGCTGCGGAGCTCCACGGCGCTGTACCTCCGAGCCTCCTCCACCCTCCCCTCGTCGTGGTTGTAGACGATGAGGGAGCCCCCCTTGTCACGTATACTTCCACCCTCAACCGCTATGTTGCGGCAGATGATCACGTCCCTGCAGGGTGAGGTTTTCCCGCCCTCATCGCAGCTACCCATCCTTAGCCAGAGCTGGACGAACCCCCTGGAAGCCCCCTTTCTCAGGAGATCCTCAGCCTTGGGCGCCGCGTAGCGCTCAGCGGGGTCGTAGCGCTGGGCGGGGCTAGAGCCGAATATGGCGAAGGTTATGGAGCTAAGGATGGTGGACTTGCCTGTACCCACATCTCCGTAGATCACTGTTATGCCTCGCTCCGGGAACACTATGACCTGGTCCCTGTAGCTACGTATGTTGTGGAGCCAGATGGCCTTCAGCTTCACCCAGGCTTCACCTCAGCTCGGCGAAGAGGTCTTCCACCCTCCCCTCCTCGAGGCCCTCCACACTTTCCTCGAACCAGCCGGGTATATAGATTGGTATGGGCTCCTTCACCCTTAGGTCGGGCGTGTAGAGATAGCCCTCCCTGTCGCCAAGGTAGGGCAAAGCCTCGGCCGGAACCCCTATCGACTGGAGATAGGAGATGTCGCCCCTATACTTGGTCCTCAGAGCTATGATGGTGTTGAAGTTGGCCAGGATCTGGTTTTCAATCATTGTAGCCAGCTGGGTTATGGCAACCAGCCCTACTCCGAACTTCCTGCCCTCCCTAGCTATCCTGGCGAACACGTTGAATGGGCTTCTAACCTTATCGGGCGAGAGGTAGAGAGGGGCCTCCTCAGAAACTATGCCCGCAACGGGGAGTCTGCCCACCTCCTCGAAGCTCAGCCCCACCCTACTCTCGAAAACCCTCCTAACTATAGAGACCGAGACTATGTCACCCTGGTTGAGCGGCGCCCTGGAGAGGTCTATAACAACCATCGCTCCTCCGTTCAGCCTCTCCAGGATGCCGCCCATGTCGATCCCGTACTCGAGGGCTCCAAGCTGCTGGTCCTCGGGTTCCAGCGCGCCCCAGGGATACCTGTCGAGCCTCATGGGGGAGTTGTAGATGTCCTTCGCAGCCTTCAGCATCTCCCTCATAACAGCTACGAGAGCATTGTGGTTCTTCAGTATTGGGGAGACCTTGAATATGCTTCCCCGATCCTCAGCGACGACGACTATGCCCCTCCTACCATTACTGGCTACCGGTATGCTGGTGAGCTTCAGGCCCATGGAGTGGAGGAGCAGCCTCCTCAGGGTTCTGAGTTTCCTAATATCTATCCCCATGCTTACCAGTATTCGGTAGATGCCTCTCCTAGCCTGGGCCCCCTCGCCGACGCCCTCATAATTGCACATATTGTCCACCACGAGGGGGAGCAATGCCAGAACGTGGCCTGTCGGGACCTTCGCCCTGTCGACGAAAACGCGTTTCCAGGACTCATCCAGGCTGCTTGACTCTATGAGCTGGGCCAGGAGTCCTACCACACTCTCCAGCTCCGTGGTCCGCTCAGGGCTGAACTCCAGCGCTGCGGCTACATCTTCGTAGGATATGCTTCCAAGATTTATTCCTCCCACCCTGACCTCAACCGTCTCCCTTCTCTCAGCGGCTTCCTCTACCGGTGTGAGCCTGTAGACGTAGACTTTGTAGTTCCTCATCTCGGCTGAGGGGTTGGCCCCCAGCGCCCTGGCCACCAGGTCCAGGAAGCCCCCAGGCTCGAGCTTGGAGTATTCGCCATGCCTGTCTATTATTAGCCAGCTCATCTTAATGCCCGACGTGCGGGCCCAGCGGGCCAGAATCCCCATGACGCCGCTAGTCTTGCCAGCGCCCGTCTGCCCAGCCACGAGTATGTGTTTCTTAACAACATCCGCCAAGTTCAGGCTGAGCTCGGCATCGGTGAAGTAGGTCCGCTCCCTCTCCTCCTCGGCTTGGGCGACTCCTCCCCTCAGAAAACCTATGGGGCTTCCCCCCTCAACACCCACGGCGGGGGTGATGCCCTGGCTTAGAAGTCGCATTATCTTCTTGGATTCCTCCTCCCTGGGTGTTAACTGGTAGACTTCTGAGCCCAGCCTAGGCGGGTGGGTGGGCCTCACCACGTAGTGCCCTTCCCTGCCCTGCTTGACCTCGAAGAGCGGCTCCGCCACGGCTACGGGGTTGGTTAATATGTGGTACAGAGTGGACGGGGTCTCGGAATGCGTTATTATGGGCTTCACCCCTTCCGGGAGCCTAGCGCGGGGGCTCTTAACTTGGAGCACCATGTAGGCGTCGCCTTCGCGGACATAGTAGAGGTCGCCAACATTAGGGCTCTCCTCCGAGCGAAGCACCACGTAAACTTCGGATCCCTCGTAGCCATGCACCCTTCCAACAGGCTGAGGAGCCACGCTTCCACCCCTATGCAATCCTATAACCATACCTCATCCTGAGGGTTGAGGCTAGGGAGGCAGCTATGCTCATAGCATCCCTATCCCCTGTGCGCCTAGCCGCCTCGAGGAGCAGAGTCTCTATAACCCGCGACTCCCCGGTCCTAAGTCTAACCATCTCGTCAACCTTCATGAAACCCAAGGGGGGCTCCCCCTCCAGGGGCTCCCTGTAGGCGTAAAGCGTGTTGGCTGTCCTCCTAACATCCTCTATTGTTCTCCTCGCAAGCTCACGGTCCAGCTCCCCATTGGCCTCCAGGATGGGGCCGGGCCTATAGAGGTCGAGCACCATAACATTCTCACCATCCATGGTGAGGGGAAACCTAGCCACCCAGACCCCATGGGCTGGGAAGACAGGTCTGTTGATCACCATGGTTATCTGGTCAACCAGGCTCTTTTCCAGAGGCTCGCCGTTATACTTGTAGCCCTCGCGGACAACCCATCTCAGAGTGGCAGCCGCCTTCTCCGCCCCGGCGAGGCTCACGTTGGCATACATGTTGCGGCCCCTCAGCACGCTTCTAGCCCTCATGACTGA
Organism: Desulfurococcales archaeon; assembly: GCA_027016915.1. Lineage (GTDB taxonomy): Archaea > Thermoproteota > Thermoprotei_A > Sulfolobales > WAQK01 > WAQK01. The sequence continues at coordinate 3,679 of JALURJ010000139.1, forward strand.
GAGCAGGTTGGTTTTCTTGGAGAGCCCGACTATTCGGCTCAGCTTTCCAAGGGCCTCGGCGGGATTGACGCCCAGCATGGCTGCAAGTATGTCTAAACCGTCGGCCCTCACACCCCTGCCCCGTATGGAGAACCACCGCAGCAGGGTGCCGTCAAGGCAGACGTACTCTACGCCAGCCTCCCTCGACGCATACTCGTAAAGCCTTATAGCATAGGCAAGTTCTAGGAGGCCCTCCAAGTACTCGGTTATCTTTCTGAACTGTTTCTGACTCCTATAGCTGACATCGAGGTGGAGGCGGGAAAGAGTATCTGAAACCCTTCTGGAAGCCTCCTCTACATCCCTTCTAGAGCCGAAGAGAAGGGTTCTCTCGTCAGGGGTCTTTATGCCTGCTCTGAAGACGTAGTGTGGGCCTTCCCCTCCCGCCACCCTTCTCCTAGTAACATATATTATGTAAGTATCCATTACCGGGGTCTCTCCTACAAAGCTCCTGAGGGGCTCAAGCCTCCCGTCCTCCGTACGGATAAGTCCCCCCACCTGGACGTATGAGAGGGACATGACGTCGAAGGCATAGGACCTAAAACCTGCATCAACGAAGCCTACAGGCGCTTCCCACCCCTCCTCCAGCGTCTCGGCCCTGTAGAAACTACCATATACCTCGTTGAAGAGCCCTGTTAGAGGGTCCTCCCTGGTCGCCAGGATGTCGCTTTTAACCTCCATGTAGACATCGGCAAATATGCTTAGAAGCCTGCTTAAAGGATCACTTCTCTCCACGGAACATCTCCTCCAACACCTTCATCGCATCGC
>JALURJ010000140.1 GCA_027016915.1 Desulfurococcales archaeon
CTCCTGCACGGCGTCGCTGCCAGCCTCCCTGATATGGTAGCCGCTGATGCTGATGGGGTTCCACTTTGGGAGGTTCCGCACGCTCCACTCAACAACGTCCATCGCCACCTTGACGGCTGGCTCCGGAGGGAAGACGTAGCTCTTCTGGGCTATGAACTCCTTGAGGGGGTCGTTCTGGGTGGTGCCGCCTATCCTGTCGTAGGGGACGCCCTGCTTCTCGGCGACGGCCACGTACATGGAGAGGAGGACGGGGGCCGGCGGGTTGATCGTCATGTTGGTGGTGACCTCTCCCAGGTTGATGCCGTCAAATATTATCTCCATGTCCTTCAACGTATCGACGGCTACGCCGCAGATCCCGACCTCTCCGGAGGCCATGGGGTCGTCGGAGTCTATGCCGACCAGGGTGGGGTAGTCGAAGGCCAGGCTGAGACCAGTCTCGCCGTGCTTGATGAGGAACTTGAGCCTCCTATTGGTCTCCTCGGGTCCTCCGTAGCCGGAGAACATCCTCATAGTCCAGAGCCTTCCCCTATACATGGTTGCATGGATCCCGCGGGTGTAGGGATACTCGCCCGGCAGGCCCAGCTTCTCGAAGTAGTCGTGCCCAGCTATGTCGGCCGGCGTGTATATCCTCCTAACCTCTATGTTGGAGAGCGTGGTGAATTTCTCCATCCTCTCGGGGAACCGCTGCAGCGAGAGGGGCAGGGTCTCCTTCTCCCAATTTTCCAGGGCTTTCCTAATTTTTTCGATAGACTCTTTATTAAAGAGCTTAGCCATGTAATTTTAACCCCCCACACTATATATGTCAGGTGTTCACGGGATTCTTTATATTTAATACAGAGACTTAAAGTTTTACCACATGTAAGAGGAGGGGCTTAACGTGAAGGTGTACAGCGAGGTGCTCGGAACCCACGTTGAGATACCGGAGAACCCGTCCAGAATAGTGAGCCTCGCACCCAGCATAACGGAAACCCTCTACGAGCTAGGCGCAGAGAGCCTGGTTGTCGGCGTCAGCCACTTCTGCTCCAAGCCGCCCAGAGCCTCGGAGAAGCCTCGGATAGGCTCCTACCTGGCCGTTAACTACGCAGAGCTGGAGAGACTGGAACCCGACCTAATCCTCACGGTGTCGGGGGCCCAGCTGGGCGTGTCCCGGGAACTCCATGAGAGGGGCTTCCCAGTCTACCCGCTACCCCTACCCACCACCACCTACGGGATCCTGGACCTGGTGGTGAACGTAGGGAGACTTGTAGGCCTACAGGAGGAGGCCTACAGGCTGGCTACACGGCTTGCTAGGAGGCTTGCATCCATAAAGCCCCTAGACCCGCCGGTCAAGGGGTACTACGAGGTGGACCTAGGGGGGCCCATAACCGTAGGCAGGTTCTCCTACATAACCAGCAGCCTTAAGCTGCTCGGAGTGGACAACGTGTTTTCCCAGGACCCTAAACCCTACCTGGAGCCCGACCCCTCCAGGCTGGCGGAGGCGGAGGTTGAGGTGGTGATCTATGAGGCAAGCCCCCATAAACCGTTAACCACCAAGACCCTCCGCGGCATCCTTGAGGAGCGCGGCCTGGCGCGGTCCAGGGCCCTGAGGGAGGGCAGAATAGTCCTGCTGGAGCCGGACAGCCTCGCCCACCATGGGCCCAGCCACGTAAAGGTTCTGGAGGAGCTCTCGGCAAAGCTTCGCAGACTCTTTTCCAGGTAACTTTTTTTCCCGGATCCACGTCTTGTAGGGTGAGGTGTTTTACCGCCATGAACGTAGCGGTGTTCGTCAAAGCATCCTTAGACCCCAACATGTTGAGGGTCGACAGCTCCGGCAGAATCCTGGTCGAAGACATACCCCTGGCTATAAGCGAGTATGATAGGAACGCTGTCGAGGAGGCTGTAAGGCTGAAGGAGAAGCATGGCGGCAAGGTCGTGGCGTTATCCGCCCTCACCTGGGGGCCTATTCAGAAGAGGGTTAGGGAGGCAGAGCAGGTCCTGAGAGAGGCCCTAGCCATGGGTGCCGACGAGGCATACCTGTTGGTGGACGAGGCCCTGATCCCCGGCAATCCCTACACCACCGCAGGCGCCCTAGCCGCACTCGCGCAGAAGGTGGGTGAGTTCGACCTCTACCTGACCGGGGAGGGCTCCATGGACACGCTGTCCTTCCAGATGGCTGCCAGGCTGGGCGAGGCCCTCGGCGTTCCAGCCGTTTCCTACGCCAGGGCCCTAGAGGTCTCCGAGGGGAAGGCCAGGGTGACCAGAGACCTTGAGGAGCACTTGGAGACGGTTGAGGTGAACCTGCCAGCGGTGGTCAGCGTTACAGGCGAGATCAACAAGCCGAGACTGCCGACACTGCTCCAGATAAGGAGGGCCTTCGCTAAGCCTTTAGACAAGCTTAGCCTCGCCGACGTCAGCTACACCCCGCCCAGCGCAGCCGTCGAGGTGGAGGAGCTGAGGCTTCTCGCAGTATCGAGGAAGAACATAATCGTCGAGGGCACCAGCCTGGAGGAGATAGCCTCCAAGCTTGTGGACCTTCTGGTTAAAGAGGGTATAGTGAAGTAGGGGGTGAGGCGGAGTGAAGGTGCTCCTTGTAGCCGAAAAGCCCGAACTCCTATCCGAGCTAGCCGGATTCCTCAAGGACCTCGAGTCCAAGGCAGGACCAGTGGAGACTGCAGCATTCACAGCTGCTCCAAGCCTCGACGAGGCGAGAAAGTTCTCAGCATATGTGGCAGCAAAAACATACGTTGCCGTGGCCGAGAGGGTGTTCCCAGACCAGCTATCCAAAGCAGCCCTGGACATTGTGGATAGGGAGAACCCAGACCTCGTGATAGGCGTCGCCACCAAGACGGGGAACGAGGTCGTGGCGCGGGTTGCTGGAGCCAAGGGGATACCCATGATGACCGAGATCGTGGACGTCGAGGCCAGGGACGGGGCCCTCCTGTTCCACCGAGCCGTGCTGGGGGGAAGGGCCATAAGCGTGCTCAAACCAGCCCTGCCAGCGGCAGCCACCATACCGGCTAGAAAGTACGAGGTACCCCAGCCAGGCGAGCCCGGCGAGCTGGTCGAGGTTCAGTTGCCTTCTTCGGCTCTCAGCCTGGTGAAGGTAGAGGAGAAGGAGAAGGGAGGAGTCAACATAGAGGAGGCAGAGGTGGTTATCGGTGTTGGCAGAGGCTTCAGGAAGAAGGAGGACCTAGCCATGGCTGAGGAGCTGGCCAACATGCTTGGAGGAGCCGTTGGGTGCAGCAGGCCGATAGCCGCAGACTACCACTGGCTCCCCGAGGACGCTTGGATAGGTATCTCCGGCAAGAAGATCAGGCCCAAGCTATACATGGCTATAGGCATATCAGGCGCCCCGCAGCACATGTCAGCAGTGCTTGACGCCAAGGTCATAGTAGCGGTCAACAAGGACAAGAATGCACCCGTGTTCCAGTACGCAGACTACGGAGTCGTCGCCGACCTCTACCAGTTCCTACCAGTGTTCATCCAGAAGCTCAAGGAGAAGCTGGGAGGCTAACCCGCAGGGAGGGTGCCTGTGCCGCTCCTGGAAACCAGTGTGACCGGCATAAGGCTGCGCAACCCGCTGATGAACGCGAGCGGGATCCTGGGAAGCCGGCCTGAGCATGTAGAGCGCCTTGCTCAGGCCGGCGTCTCAGCCTTTGTTTCTAAATCCATAACCCCGGAGCCCCGGGAGGGGCACCCCACACCCATCATAGTAGAACTCCCCGGAGACGCACTCCTCAACTCGGTGGGTCTCGCCAACCCGGGGCCCGGCGTCATACCAGGCCTTGTTGAAACCGCCCATAGGCTCGGAATACCTGCAATCATAAGCGTCGCCGGGACGACGCCGGAAGACTTCCTAAAGGTGGCCAGCATTGCTGAGGAGGCTGGAGCCGATGCCGTGGAGCTCAACCTAAGCTGCCCCCACGCCAAGGGCTACGGCCTCGAGATAGGCATGGACCCGGAGGCCGTACGCCGGGTGGTTAGAACGGTGTCCTCCTCACTCAGGATCCCGGTTTGGGCCAAGCTCGGCGTAGTAGACCGGCTCATAGAAGTTGCTGGTAAGGCGCTTGAAGCTGGGGCCGGGGCCCTCGTACTCATAAACACCGTTAGGGCCATGGCTATAGACGTGTATGCCAGGAAACCGGTACTCGGCCACGGAGTGGGAGGCCTTTCGGGCAGGCCTCTACACCCACTAGCGGTAAGGGCGGTTTACGAAGTTTACCGTGAGTACGGGGCAGAGATCGTAGGCGTAGGCGGCGTATTCGACTGGAGATCTGCAGCCGAGCTGATACTGGCGGGTGCGAGGGCTCTTCAGCTGGGCACAGCCCTTGTGCTTAGGGGTGAGAGGGTGGTAAAGGAGATCTTGGAGGGGCTTGACAGATACCTGGCGGAGACCGGGTCCACGAGGCTGGCCGAAATGGTTGGAGCTGCTGTTAGGTGAGCCGAAATGCTGAGCAACACTAGTTCTACCAATCAATATATTAGG
>JALURJ010000141.1 GCA_027016915.1 Desulfurococcales archaeon
CTCTTACGCGTATTCTCGGAGAGCAGGGAGCTCTCCTACTCCATGCCCAAGTCGGCAGAGTTCTTCAGGGAGGCTGCCGGGGACATGGGGCGATGCAGGGTTTGCTGCGCAGAGGGGGGTGAGCCTGTGTGCGAGGTTTGCTCCAGGCTGGGACTTAGGGAGGCTGCTAAAACCTTAAGTGTACGTTTATCCTCCTCAGGGAGTCCTTGATCCCCTGCCTTATCACATATATGTCCTTGGAGTAGTTCTGGAGGCAGCCCTCCTGGCTCCACACGTTGTTGCCCTTGTAGTAGAGGAGGGCTGCTGGCACCCTCTCCACCCCCTCGCTCTCGGCAATTTCGGGGGATATGTCCACGTTAACCCTCACGTAGACCGCCCGGGGGCCCAGGCGGCTGGCTATGTCCTCCATTATCCTGGAGAAGTAGCGGCTCAGGGGGCTGGAGTCTGAGTAGAACTCGACAAGCACCAGCTCCCCCTTCTCCACTATTCTGCGGTACTCCTCGATGCTTGCCACAAGCCTCAACTCCGCCCCCTCAGATGCTCTCTTATCACCCGTTTCTCCTCCTCGCTTAGCCCTATAATGACCCCGGGCTTCTCGCGGGGCGCCAGTCTCAGGGTCCAAACCCCTGTTCCAGTCACGTAGACTACGCCAGCCTCCAGGGCTTCCTTAAGGCTCCTCTCGTCGGCAGTCTCGGCGAAAACCTTAACCATCTCCTCGAAGCCCAGCTGTCTCCGGGCCTCGTCCTCGCTTACCGTGTGGCCGCACACCGTGCAGGTTAGGTCAGGCGTAACAGCCCTGAAGCCGCACCTAGGGCACTTCACGGGGGAGGGTTTCCCATACTTCTCCCAGGCAGCCCTTAGGAGGGGGACGAGATCCTCCCTCCCCAGCCTCCGGGCCTCGTCGTACAGCCTTCCCACGGCGCCAGCAGCTACGCGGCCGCCGTACGCCACTACGAACTCTAGCTGCTCGGCTGTGAGCCTATCCCTGTTCTCAAGGATATAGGCGGCTATCATGCTGTAAACGTTGGTTAAGTGCCTCTTCAGCCTCTTAATGAGGGCCTCTATGCTCGGCTTCGAGGCGCCGAGGACCATGGATACGGGCGCCTCCAGGGCCTCCGTCAGCTCCTCCTCAGTTAGGCCGAGGATGTCGAGGCCCAGTGCCTGGGCTATCTCGTCCCGCCCCTTCTCGATAAGCTGCTTGGCGGAGGGCGGCTTCCTCCTGGCCCGCCTCCTGGTGCTGCTAGCCTTCCTCGGCATGCCCTATGCGCCCACCCCTATAATATGGGGCCGGGTCATATATAGGGGGTTTGCCGGACGAGCCTAAAAATCGCGGCCCCCATACCTGGGGTAGTACATCTTCTTGTTCTGGACGTAGGTGCTTACCAAGTAGCTTATGAGTATTTCAAGCTTCCTGGGATGCCTTCTCCTAACGTATCTGAGCTTCTCCTCGAGAACTCTGGGGGATGGCCTGGTCTTGAACCAGTTGGAGACTATGTTCTTGTATATGTGCTCCAGCACGTCCTCATAGTCGTCGTCGAAATCAATATTGTACCCGTGGTTCACGACCACCTTCTCGACCACGTCGCCCAGGTACCTGTCAAGTATTTCAAGTTCTTCCTCGTCCACGGTCAGCACCGCCGCCTCTTTGTTCCCAGGTGGATCGGGACTCCAGGGTAAATAACTTTTTATGATACCTGGATCCATGGCGGCTGCCGCCGGTATTAACCTCCTCATTAACCAGCGTTTACCCCGGCGGGGGCTGGAGGGCTTTAAAAAGTATTACCTGGTTATTATTGCGGCTTCATGTGAGTTTTTCCTAAATCCCGGCGCGCCCGAATTTTAGCCCTGCATAACGTGGTGCTGATCCATGGTTCTAACGATCGTTAGAGAGAATGGAGCGGCTGCTGGCCACGTCGTTAAGCGTAGCGGCAGCGTGGAGGAGCTGAGCACGCTGAAGATAGAGGCCTCCATACGCAGGGCTGTTAAGGGCCTCCAGATCCCGGAGGAGGAGCTCGACGACGTTATCTCCAACGTGATAAGCGAGGTTAAGAAGAAGGCGTCAGAGGGGCCCATCGAAACTGGCACCATTGCAGACATTGTTGAGAGGAACATGATTGAGAAGATCATAGAGAACTCGGAGTGGGAGGAGGCGGCTAAACGGTACGCCATGGCCAGGATATATAACCACGTGTACGGCAAGGGTGGGTGGAAGGAGTTCAACCCCCTGGACCTCGAGCTCACATACAACTCGATAAAAGTCCTCGAAGCCAGATACCTGCTCAAGGACCCCGAGACCCTCAGGTATAGGGAGACCCCCCTCCAGCTTTTCAGGAGGGTCGCCAGATACCTGGCCGAGGTGGAGAAGGCCTACGGGAAGCCTGAGGAGGAGGTTAAGCGGTGGGAGGAGGAGTTCTACAGAATCCTTAGCGAGCGCCGCTTCATGCCCAACAGCCCCACTCTAATGAACGCTGGGACGAGGCTCGGCGTGCTCTCCGCATGCTTCGTCATACCGGTCAGGGACGCCCTCTCCACCCCTGACGGCGAAGGGATAATGGATGCCGTCCGCGCACAGGCCCTAATATTCCAGGCTGGCGGAGGCGTAGGAGCCGACTTCTCCGAGATCAGGCCCGAGGGCGACGTGGTGTCCAGCAGCGGCGGCAAGGCCAGCGGCCCCCTCAGCTTCATGAGGCTCTTCGACGTCAACACCGAGGTGATCAAGCAGGGAGGCAAGCGTAGAGGAGCCAACATGGGTATCCTCCATGTCTGGCACCCCGACATAGAGAAGTTCATCCGGGCCAAGAGCGGCGAGCTCAAGGACACCCACCTCCAGAACTTCAACATAAGTGTCGCCGTCTATGACGAGTTCATGGAGGCGGCAGAGAAGGGTGAGGACTGGCCCCTCATCAACCCCAGGAAAACCGCCCTCAGGAAGGGCAAAGGCTACGACTCCAGGTACTACGCCATAGTCAGGGCCAGGCACAGCCTCCGCGAGAAATGGGTCCAGGAGATCATAATCCGCGAACTCGAGGAGAAGGGAGGAACAGTACCCCTGGACGAGTCCCTCATCATAACCCTCGACGAGGCCTTCGCCATAGCCGAGAACGAGGACGCAGTGGTGCGCCGCGTCGAGGCAGCCCACCTCCTGGACATGATAGTGGACAGCGCCTGGGACTCCGGCGATCCCGGAATGATATTCATCGATGAGATCAACCGCCGCCACCCCGTCTGGTACCTCGGGAAGGTTCAATCAACCAACCCGTGTATATCGGGCGACACAAGGGTACTCACGCCGCAGGGCTGGATCAAGGCATCCGAGCTTTTCGCGAAGGCTAAGAAGGCGCGGGTGGCTATGGCAGTGGCAGTTGACGGCGGTGTGTTGGGGGAGGGCGGCGAACCCACAGCGTATCCCGTGCGTCTCGTAGTCCCAGGCCCTGAAATAGAAGTTTACAGAACCATTCACGGCGCAAGCCTATCCCTTAACACACCCCTAGTTGTCGACGCTTGGGCGTGGCATGTAGGTAAGAAGAAGGGACTACGTGTTAGAACAAGGGAGGGCTACGAGGTCACCGTAACCCCCGAACACAGGTTCCTGACACCTGATGGGTGGAAGGAGGCCCGCGAACTCAGGCCCGGCGACAAGGTGTTCCTAGCCCGCCTACACCCAGGACACGTCGGCCACGCCGTTAGCGACGCCATGGATCTAGACGAAGACATCGCGTTCGCCTTAGGGTGGCTCGTAGGCGACGGGACCTTCAGCAAGCATTACGTTGCATGGTACTTCAGCCCTGAAGATAGGGAGGCCTACGAAAGGGTGAAGAAAGCGATACTGAAGCTAGGCGGCAACCCTGAAGCTCACCACGTTGATCAAGGCTCCACCGTTAGGATACAATTCAACAATAGCACCACAGTTTACAAGAGGATACTAAAGCTCTTGGGAGGCATCCTTGAGAAGAGCAGGTATAGGAGACTCCCAGAAGTCGTGTGGAGACTCTCCCCCAACAGTCTAGCCGCCTTCCTAAGAGCATTATTCACCGCGGATGGCTACGTTGACATGGATAGAGCCATAAGACTAACCAGCGCCAGCCCCCAAATACTGAAGGAGGTCCAGCAACTACTACTGATTTTCGGCATCCAGAGCCGAATATATAGGAGACCTTACAAAGGCGAGTTCTCATACACCGCCAAGAGCGGCGAAGAAAGGACCTACAAGGCTGGAGAATATCATGAACTCGTAATCCCGGGCTATAGCCGCCTCCTATTCGCCGAGACAATAGGCTTCGAGTCCAGGAGGAAGATGGAGAAGCTTTCCCTGAAGAAGACCAAGAGAGACGCACGCTGGGCAACGGTAGAGAGGGTGGAGGATGCAGGACTCGTGGACTTCTACGACTTCACTGTGCCCGGTATCCATGCCTACATCGCTGGCGGCTTAGTGCACCACAACTGCGGAGAGCAGCCTC
>JALURJ010000142.1 GCA_027016915.1 Desulfurococcales archaeon
CAAAGCCCGTGCTGGTGCTATACGGTAGGGGCCCAAAGGTCTCCCAGGAGGCTGTGGCTAAGGCTGAGGAGCTGGGAGTGGAGCTGAAAAGGGTTAGAATATGAGTGGAGGGCGGGTAAAAAGGGGGGTAGTTTTAGACAGGGTAGTCCTCGGGCACCTTAGCCCTAAAGTACTTCCCCGTTATCGGGCTCTTGAAAAGGCCTATCTTAACACCCTTCCTGGGCTTTGGCGCCAGCTTCCACACCTTTATGGGCTCCAGCTCGAGTTCCTGGCCGCTTGTAGGGTCCCTAACTTTAACTTTGGGCATACCTTCTCACCATTATATACTATTACGATTATCGCTCATTATATTGTTAGCTTTAATGGTTTCAAGTGTTCCTATAAAGCTTCCATGAGCAATCCTTTAAATATTATCTTAAGGGTTCTTTAAACCCTATTTACGTGAGGCCGTTAAAAATGTTTGATGGTTCGGCAAGGTTTTTACACGCAGATGTACATATTAAACTATCTGAGCAGCAGGGCCAGCACAGCCTTCTGCGTGTGAAGCCTGTTCTCCGCCTGGTCCCAGACTATGCTCCACCTCCCATCTATAACCTCGTCCACAACCTCCTCGCCCCTATGGGCTGGGAGGCAGTGCATGAACACGGCATCCCTCTTAGCGAGCTCCATGAGGTCGGGGGTGACCCTGTAGGGCTCCAGTCTGCGCACCTTCTCCTCCCTCTCAGCCTCTTGCCCCATGCTCACCCACACGTCCGTATAGACTGCGTCAGCACCCCTCACAGCCTCGGCCGGGTCTTCCAACACCTCTATTGTGGCGCCGCTTGTGGCCGCCGACTCCTCGGCTAGCTTGAGTATTTCCTCCCTAGGCCTGTAGGCCTTAGGACTCGCCACCGCCACGTGCAGGCCCAGCTTGGAGCCTGCCAGGATGAGGCTGTGGGCCACGTTGCTCGACCCGTCGCCCACGTAGGCTAACTTGAGCCCTCCAAGCCTGTGCTTCTTCTCCCACAGCGTGTACATGTCGCTCAGCGCCTGGACAGGGTGCACCAGGTCGCTGAGCCCGTTGATCACCGGCACGTCGGAGTATCTGGCGAGCTCCACCAGCGTGTCCTGGCCATAGACCCTAGCCATGATGCCGTCAACGTAGCGGCTGAGAACCCTAGCCGTATCCGCTATGGTTTCGCCGCGGCCCAGCTGGAGTTCCTTCCATCCAAGGTATAGGGCGTGGCCCCCCAACTGGTACATGGCCACCTCGAAGCTAACCCTGGTCCTCGTGCTGGGCTTCTGGAAAATCATGGCAAGGGTCCGGCCCCTGAGCAGGGGTATGATGCGTTCCCCCGAGTAGAACCTCTCCTTAAGCGTCTTCGCCGTCTCGAGGATAGCCCAGATCTCCTCCGCGGAGTAGTCTGCCAGCCAGAGGAGGTGCCTCCCCTTCAGCCCGTAAAACACCATGTGGAACCACCATGAGGAATGGGTTATCAATCCTTATTTTCGGTTCCCGTCGCTGGGCGGTATGGGTTGGAACGCCTCCCCGGCTTGGCACGGTGTATGGGCGGCGGTCTTGGAACAGTGGCGTTATGTTCAATTTTCTGTGTTATTTATGGTTATTATGAATCTGGGGAGGCTGCTTGGAGAGATACGACAGACAGCTGAGAATCCTGGGGGAGGAGGGCCAGGAGAAGCTGAGGTCTGCGACTGTGGCTGTGGTGGGGCTTGGCGGCCTGGGCTCCATAATAACGTACTACCTGGCAGCTGCGGGTGTAGGGAAGCTCATAGTGATAGACGACGGCCTCGTGGAGCTCAGCAACCTTAACAGGCAGATACTCTACACTACCAGCGACATAGGGTTGCCCAAAGCCTACATAGCGGCTGCGAGGCTCAAGGCGCTTAATCCCGAGGTAGAGGTTGTGCCCCGCCAAGCCAGGCTCGCCCCGGACAACGCTGGCAAGCTGCTGGGCGAGGCCGACATATTGGTCGACGGCCTCGACAACTGGGAGTCACGCCACATCCTCAACAGGTATGCAGTCGAGGAGGGTAAACCGCTGGTCCACGGAGCGGTTCAGGGCTTCTACGCCCAGGTCACCACGGTGGTACCCGGCAAGGGGCCCTGCCTGGCATGTTTCCTTCCAGAGCCGCCTAAGCCTAGGGGCGTCATACCCATCATAGGGGCTATTGTGGGCATAGTCGCTTCCTTCGAGGCCGCGGAGGTGGTAAAACTCGTCACCGGGATGGGTGAGCCCCTGGTGGGCAGGCTCCTGGTAATAGACGCTTATAGGGGAGGCACCGATACGGTGGAGCTTAGGCGTAACCCAAGGTGCCCTGTATGTGGAGACTTGAAAGGCTAAGTGCTCTTTAATAGCTGGGCTTCCAACCTATGGTTGGGTGCCTCCATGGATTCGGCACACCGGATCCTGGCTAAGCTGGTCGAGCTAAACACTGTAAACGACCCGGCCAGAGGCACGGCGCCCCCGCCCGAGGCTGTCGACAGGATAGGCAGGCTCCTCGCCGAGCACGGCCTGAAAACGGAGACTCTGGAGAGCGGAGGCTACACCACCTTCTACACGGTCATTGGCAGGGGGCGTCCGGTGACCCTGTTCATGGCGCACTACGACACCGTGCCTCCAGGGCCGGGCTGGACCCTGGACCCGTTCCAGCCCACCGTTAGAAATGGCAGGCTCTACGGGAGAGGCTCCGCCGACGACAAGAGTAACGTTGCCGCGATAACTGCGGCCCTTGCAGGTTTCAGCCCCTCGAAGGGAACGGTGGTGATAGCGTTTACCGGGGACGAAGAGGTGGGCGGAAGGCACGGCGCCAGGGTTCTGGCCGAAATGCTGGAGAAGGAGGGGCTGTGGCCCGACTACCTTGTCAACGGAGACGGGGCGTTCTCGAAGGTCATTATCAGGCGGCGTGGAGCCTATGGTGCCAGGGTTTCCGTTAGGGAGGAGCCGTGCACCGCTGATGGTGTGCTGGCGGAACGCGTGTTCTCCGCAAGACTCCTCAATAAGGGCACCATGCACTCAGCATACTTCGTGCCGGGAGTGGACACGCATCCCCTGGTAGCGGCGAGCGAGTATGTGAGACTCACGGGCTTCAAGGCTTCAGGCCTCGAGGGGGAGTGGGTTAAGGGTAACGTAATACCCCGCTCAGCCACGCTCAGGTACGTGGAGCCCGGCAATGGTAGGGTGGACTGCGACGAGGGGCTCACCAGGCTCCTAGAGGCCATTCTGCCCATGCACCGAGCCCCGCTTAGGCCTCAGCGGCACAGCGACTACGGCGTCTCGGTTATGCCCAATATGTACTGCCGCCGGGAGGGGAGGCACACCGTAGCCCTCGACATAAGGATAATGTCCATGGACAGGTCGGCGGTGGAGGAAGACCTGCGCAGGGTGCTCGACGAGGTTCTCGGAGACTATGCTTTGGAGCTGTCCGGCGGGTCGGGGTGGCTCTACACACCCCGTAGCGCCAGGCTGGTGGGCCTCGCTCTCTCCGTGCAGAGGAGCCTGGGGTTGCCAGGCGAGCCCATCGAGGCTGGAGGTGCCAGCGACGCCAGGTTCTTTTCCCCGAGAGGCGTTGAGGCGATAGACTACGGTCCCTTGGGAGGCAACATTCACGGGCCTGACGAGCACGTTTCGCTGGAGCACCTGGGGAAAGCCGTCCTCTTCTACCGGCGCATCGCCGAGGCTATCCATGGATAGACTAATAAGCTGGACCGGTTTCGGTGAATAGATAGGGTGGGCGAGGAATGCTGTTCCTGTTCCTAAACCCCTTGGCCCTCCTGCTGGAGGGGCTGGCGCTAGCCCTAGTGGTGGGCTTCATAGCGCTGGCGGCGCCTAGGCTGCTGGGAGGGGAGCCCAGGAGCCTCTCCGGGCTGAGGCTCTCCATGGTTGCAACGTCGCTCGCAGTCGTCCTGGGCAGCGTCGGCGTGCTGTACCTAGTGATGCAGGTGCTGCAGACCGGCCTCATGACACTCGAAGGGGTGGTGCTGCTGGTCCTGGCCTTCATGATAATCCAGTGGCTAGTGTCGCCGTACCTGATAAACCTGGCCTATAGGGTCAGGGAGCCTGGGCCGGGCGAGGAGTGGCTTGTCTGGGAGGCCGAGCGGCTCGCCCAGGCTTCGGGGCTTAAGCCGCCGAAGGTCGTCGTAGCTGAGGTAGGGATACCCAACGCCTTCGCCTACGGCTCGCCGCTTACCGGCAACTATGTCGCTGTTACCCGGGGTCTCCTGAGGCTCCTGCCCAGGGAGGAGGTTGTAGCTGTGCTGGGCCACGAGGTTGGCCACCTAAAGCATAGGGACGTTGCAGTCATATTGGCGCTAGGCCTGCTGCCAACGGCTATCTACTTCCTAGGCAGGATGTTCCTGTACTGGGCTTGGTGGGGGAGCTGGGGCGGGGCCAGGGAGAGGGACTCCAGCCCCCTGGTGATCCTCGCCATAGGCATGCTACTAATA
>JALURJ010000143.1 GCA_027016915.1 Desulfurococcales archaeon
GAATAGATGAGCCAACATATAGCCCGGGGTGAGCCCCCGGGGGGTTACGGTATTACCTTCAACCCACTAACGTACCTGAAGTCCTCGTCGAACGAGGCTATAGCATCCGCCCCTACCCTGGCGGCTACCGCTAGGTGTATGGCATCCGCTGGTAGCAACCCATACTTCTCCATTAGGTCCAGTGCTCTGGCCCAGTCCTCGTAGGAGACATACTCTACTCTAAGGCCCCTGGTGAGCATATACTCTATATACTCCTGGAACCTCCTTAGGGTGCCCATGCACTCCCTCCTAACCCCATCATCGAACCTGAGGGCCTCCCTTATCCTCCAGATGTTCCTTGTATCCAGGACCTCGCTGGCCTTAGCGTATACCAGCTTGAATGCCACCTCCTCCAGTATAAGTGGTGTGATATAGCCTAGGATCCTACTAGCCTCTATAGCCTCCAGTATCTCCTGGGCCCTATCGGCGCCGGGCTCGTCTAGTAGGAGCTTAAGGAATACTGAAGCGTCCACCAGCACCCTCACTTCCCATGCACCATATACGCCTCCTCTAGATCCCTGAGGGAGAGTCTACTCTTAACTAGGCCCCTAAGCCTGCGAGTAACTGTATCTCTGCTGTGAGCCTCGAGGAAGAGCTCCATAGCCCTCCTGAGAGCCTCACTCCTACTCATACCCAGAGATCTAGCAGTACGCGTGAACTCCTCTAAGAGCCTGCGATCTACACGGAAATACACGCCCACGGAACCCATTATATACACCAAGTGAATATACATATATAATACAGGAGTATATAAATAGCCTCCCTGGTCAAACCCTAGGAATAAATTATTTAATAAATATATTTAATAAATACAGTGTTGTGGAGGCGCTTAGAGAGCAATACTGTAGCGTGTTACCACCACCTGGTTATTACCACCTTCTTATCGGTGAAGAAGTCTATGCTATCTATCTGGCCGTGCAGCACCCCGAAGAATGAATCCTTCCTGCCGGCGAATGGGAAGAAGGCCATGGGCGCTGCTACACCTATGTTTATCCCTATGTTCCCTACATTCACTCTCCTCCTGAACTCCCTGGCCACCCTACCACTCGACGTGAATATGCTGGCAGCATTACCGTATGGATTCTCATTTATCATCTCTATGGCATCATCCAGCGTTTCGGCGCGTATTATGCTGGCCACTGGGCCGAAGATCTCCTCCCTGGCTATAGTCATATCCGGATGCACTTCATCGAATACCGTTGGACCTACGAAGTAGCCCCTCGGGTACTCCGGTACACTAGCCTTTCTACCGTCGAGTAGTAGCTTAGCGCCCTCCTCCACGCCCTTGTCTATGTATGAGATGATCCTCTCCCTAGCCCTCCTACTAACCACTGGACCCATATCTACTGTCTCGTCCAGGCCATAACCCAGCTTTAGCTTGGAGGCGGCCTCCAGGAAGGGCTTTACTACCCTATCATACGCCTCACCCACGGGTACGAGGTTAGCGCCGGCTAAGCAACGCTGGCCAGCGTTTCCGAAGAAGGATCCTATGAGGGCTGGCACGGTCCCCTCTATGTTGGCGTCAGGCATCACCACTAGGAAGTTCTTGGCCCCAGCCTGTACTAGGGCCCGCTTGCCGTGCCTGGATGCCATCTCGTATACTAACCTGCCTACAGGCGTGGAGCCCACGAATGCCACCCCGACTATATCCTTGTGCGATATGAGCTGCTCCACCGCCTCGCGTGCTCCATGGACTACGTTAACCACGCCGGGGGGCAGGCCTGCCTCCTCGAATACCTTATACATCCAGTTAACGGGTACCGGCGTGATCTCGCTAGGCTTCAACACGACAGTGTTACCGGTTATCAGCGCGTATGGTATGAACCACATCGGTATCATGGTGGGGAAGTTGAACGGTGTTATCACGAGGAATACCCCGAGGGGCTCCCTGACCAGCGTCTCATCTATCCCCTCAGCGACCTGATCCATGTGCTCCCCCTTAGCTAGTGTGTACCCGGCGGCTATCGCTGCTTCAACGTTCTCGATGGCTCTCCTCATGTCCCCGCGGGCCTCAGCTATGGTCTTGCCGTGATTCTGAACGATGGTCCTAGCCAGCTCCTCCTTATACTCCTCAAGCTTATTCTTGAGGGCGAAGAGGTACTGGATCCTTTCGGTGATGGGTACCTCGCTCCACTTCTCATACGCCTCCCTCGCACTGGCCACGGCTTCCTCTATCTCCTCGCGGATAGCAAAGGGCACCTCAGCTATGACCTCATCCTTGGCAGGATTGTATACTGGCAGCCAGGTGTCAGTCTCCGACTCGACTCTACGGCCTCCTATGAAGAGCTCCAATTTACCATAGTGAGGTCTTACTTCCGGTAGAAGCCTGGCCAAGGCTATCACCCGCACCTAAGAGGAGCCCCTCTCCACTCTCCTGAGGGCTTCATCGAGGGCATCCACTACTCTATCGAGGTCTTCCTTGCTAATGATTAGTGGTGGCTGTATGCGTATAACAGACCCGGTAACACCTCCTCTACCGACTAGTATGCCTAGCTCGCGTAGGATCCTCCTGACAGCCTTGGCCTCCTCGATAGCTGGCGTCTTCTTCTCATCCCTAACCAGCTCCACGCCGACCATCAGCCCCTTGCCTCTGATGTCGCCTATTAGCCTGTGCCTCCCCCTCAGCTCGTCTAGCCTCTTCATGAGGTACTCACCCTTATCACGGGCCTGCTCGTCTAGCCTCTCCTTGAGTATTATCTCGATGTTAACTAACGCTGCAGCCGCTGATACGGGGTTTCCGCCGAATGTCGATAGGTGGTCGCCAGGCTCGAATGAGTCCCCTATCTCCGGTGTAGTAGTGCAGGCGCTTATCGGGAAGCCTCCCGCTATACCCTTAGCCATGGCCACTATATCAGGCTCCACGCCATAGTGCTCTATCCCGAACATCTTACCTGTGCGGGCGAAGCCCGTTTGAACCTCATCGGCTATGAATAGGATCCCATGCTTGTCCAGGATCTCCTTGACTACTCTAAAGTACTCGGGCGGGGGCACTATGATGCCGCCCTCGCCTAGTATGGGCTCGGCTATGAATGCTGCCACATTATTGCTAGTGGAGTACTTTATTACGTCCTCAACCATTAGGGCGCATGCAAGACTGCATTCGGGGTACTTCTGCCTAAGGGGGCATCTGTAACAATATGGGGATGGAGCGAAGGCCACGCCCGGCAGGTATGGCCCCATATCGAACCTTCTCCTAGCCCACTGACCAGTAACACTCAGGGCTCCGAGTGTTCTACCGTGGAATGAAGCCATCAAGGCTATGAACTCATGCCTCTTAGTATACTTGCGTGCAAGCTTCAGCGCACACTCTACAGCCTCAGCCCCGCTATTACCGAAGAAAGTCTTCTTCAACCTCCTACCAGGGGCTATCTCAGCCAGCCTCTTGGCAAGAAGTATCGTTGGAGGCGAGTAATATACGTAGCTAGCCACATGTATGAATTTCTTGGCTTGCTCGAAAGCCGCCTCCACAAGCTCAGGCCTAGTATGACCGACATTGACAACAGAGATTCCAGAAAAGGCGTCGATATATCCACGACCATTTACATCGATTATTTTCGCCCCCCTAGCCTCTGCTACTACAACAGGTTCTAAGCCTTCAACCATGCTGGTAATCAGGTACTCATCAGCGTACCTAATTATATCTTCTCTGCTAACATTTTCGAACATTGTACCACCTCTTATACATAATTAATAACTATGTCTCAACTATTGCATAAATCCTTAAACTTAATATATAAATTTTTCATGGATAGGATGGAAAACTCAAGAATAATGAACAAATAAGAAAAGCTCAAAGCAATAGTGTTCAGTTAGTTTCGAGGAGTACTAGCCCCATTATTAAATTATCTGCACTTCTCAATACCATAATTGATTAAGGGAGGTGTGTAGTGCCATGAATGCTAAGAAAACTAGCAGAGCACGCGAATATAAGAGGCTAAAACTCGATGAACTAGATTTTAAGATTCTCGAGAATCTACAAAAGGATTGCTCAAAGTCGCTTGATGATATGGCCTCGCTTCTAGGGATCCCAAAGTCAACTTTATATTATAGAATAAAGAGATTAAAGAAAATAGGTGTATTAGAAGGATGCTATGCCAAGATAAATCCTGACAAATTAGGTAAGCAATTTGTAACAATAACCTTAGTTAGAGCAAAATACGGGCCCGGTTATCACGATAGAGTAGGTAAAAAACTAGCATCCCTGCCAGGAGTTCAGGCTGTATATTTTGTATTAGGTGAAACGGACTTCGTAGTAATAGCTCGAACTAGTGATAGAGAAGAGTTCTTGAAACTCTTAGAACTAATGATAAACGATAGGGATATAGAAAGAACCTCTACCTTAGCAGTGGTTAAAGTTATAAAAGAAGATATACGATTAGATCTCACAC
>JALURJ010000144.1 GCA_027016915.1 Desulfurococcales archaeon
TCTTTACAGAATAGCGGTGGACAGGGCTAGGAAGCATGCCAGGAATCTGGCGATCCTTGTAAGGGAGGGAGGCCGAGGTCTCACCAGGTATGCTGGACAAGGATTGAGGCAAGGGTATCCCGACGCGGGACCTCTCAAACCCTAGCATCCCAGGCTGGACCCAACACCTTATAATGCCCCTCTCTAATTTTGAAGACGAGCCGCTACTGTAGGTGCGGAGGTGTGTGGATGTGGAACCTGTGAGGCTTGGCATAGTTGTGGCTGAGTTCAACTATGACGTGACCTCTCTGATGCTGAAGAAGGCGCTTAGCCATGCCAGGTTCCTGGGTGTAGAGGTAACCTACGTTGTCCGGGCGCCCGGCACTTTTGACGTGCCCTTCATGGCTAAACAGTTGCTGGAAAAACCGGAGGTTGACGCCGTGGTTGCTCTAGGCGCCGTGATCCAGGGTGCCACCAAGCACGACGAGGTGGTGGCCCACCAGGCGGCTAGGAAGCTCATGGATCTCGGCCTGGAGTACGGGAAGCCGGTAACACTGGGCATTATAGGGCCCGGAGCCTCCCGTATGCAGGCGCTTGAGCGGATCGACGACTATGCAAGGCGGGCTGTCGAGGCAGCCGTCAAGCTGGCGCGCCGCTCGGCGAAGCTCCGGGAGGCCCGGTACGAGGGTAAGACTGTGGAAGTGGAGTAGCCCTGCTGTCTAGACTGTCTCGGTGGGAAGGATGGGTAAGGCAGTGAGGATCAGTGTGGTAGAGCTGATAGGCTATAGGGGGTGGACTGAGAGCCTAGGCAACGATAGGGAGTGGAGGATCCAGATAATCCAGTCAAGGCTCTACTCAGCGCTACAGTACGTTGCCTCTCGGGCCGGGGGATTCGCCCTCCCACTCCGCTACGACTACATGTTGGTCGTGTCAAGCAACATGGGGCCCGAGAGGCATAGGGAGATGCTCGACGAGCTTCTAAGCATAGCTCCTACCCCTGTCAGGGTGGCCTCTGCCTGTGGATCTACTCCCCGCGATGCTGAGGCCCGTGCCTCTGAGATCCTTAGAGGATTGGAGCCCAACATGCATGCTTACGAGGACTGCAGCGATGAAGAGTACGTGGCTACGGCTCACATAGACATCAACGACTTTACCAGCAAAACCGATGGCAGGGACGTCTACGGCACCTATAGGACAGTACTCGACCTGCTGGGCAGGCTCTATAGGGATATAGGGAGGCTGGGAGGCCTGGTTTCCTATCTTGGCGGCGACAATGTGGCTGCCTTCATACCTCGCTCCAGCGTGGTCAAGCTGGCCGAGGTTCTGGACGAGGAGCTTAAGGCCGGGGTGGGTGTGGCGGGCACGGCGCGCAGAGCGTTGCGGCTGGCGGCTGAGGCTCTTCACGAGATAAGGGCTAGCGGTAATAAGGAGCGTCGCATCGTCGTGAGGGAAGAAGTATGATCCGGGTTCTCCTCAACTGGCTGTACGCTGCGACACTATATGTTGAGCGGGACTCTCCTGCCAGGAGGGCGCATGGCGCTGCTAAGCTGGCGTCCGCGCTCCTAGTTTTCGTAGCTGCGCTGGCTTCAGACTCCCTCGTACAGCTGGCGCTCCTCATGGTATTCCCGGCACTCGTCTCTGCCATGGACCGTGATCCCCGCATGCTATACTATGCTGTTAGGGCGCCCCTCATTCCCCTCCTGGCGGTATCGCTGTTGACAGCCGCGCTCCACCCGGCTGGCTTCTTCACCCCGGCATCGCTGAAATATGCTGTTGTCCTAGGCCTCAGGCTTCTCGTGATAGCATCTACACTAATTGTAACAATGAATGTTACCCACCCCCACCAGCTTTCCAGCATTCTCTCAGTCCTGAGAGCGCCTCTGTGGCTCGTCGAGGCGTTGGAGTCTACGTGGAGGCTTGTCCCTGTCACGCTTCGAGACGCTGACGAGGCGCTGGCCTCGGCCAGGCTTAAAGGGCTGAGGCCCTGGGCCGCTTTAACCCCGCTTACAGCGGCAGCCCTCTTGAGGGCTAGGAGTATGGCTGAATCTCTCTATATTAGGGGCGCCGGTGCCGGCCGGAGGAAGACCCTGAGGGGCCCAGGCCGTCTCGGTGAGGCCATCCCGATAGTCCTGGCATCTATAATCCTGTGTATTCCTATACTCGTCTAACACACTAGCCGGGGAACAGTTTTTATTTATAGTGAGAGATCCCGGGGTAGGTGGAACGTTTTGGTTAGGCTGGGATACGTGTTTGTGGACAATATTTTGGAACTCGACGTGGACCTCCTGGGTATAGGAGTGGTTAGGGGGCAGGTCCTAGAGGGGTGGGTATCAGAGCTAGACGTCGAGGGTCTCGTATCCCGGGCCGTGGAAGCCGAGGGTTTCGAGGGAGACGAGGGCAAGCAGCTCCTAGTATACCTGCACCCTAGGGTTAAGCCCCGCCGCCTATTGCTGGTGGGGCTCGGCGAGCAGCCCGGCTACGAGCAGGTTAGAAAGGCCTCTGCCACAACAGCCCTTAAGGCCAAGGAGCTGGGTGCCGCCCGTGCAGCCGTGGCCTTGCCTTGGGAAAAGCTAGAAGGCATCAAGACCGGGAGAGGGGTTGAAGAGGCTATCACCGCAGCGGTGATGGCCCTTTACAGCTATGACAAGTATAGGTCGGAGAAGAAGGAAAAACCTAGGAGCTTCGTGGTAGCGCTGGCGCCCAACATTTTGGACGGCGAGACAGCCGCTGAGGCCGTGAGGAGAGGCGAGACCATAGGCAGAGCCGTGAACTACGCGAGGGACCTGGCCAACACTCCTCCCAGCGACATGAACCCCGAGGCGTTCGAGGAGGAGGCTAAAAGACTGGCCCAGGAACTGGGCCTGAAGCTTAGAGTGTTCAAACGCCGCGACTTCGAGGAGCTTGGGATGGGCGGCATCCTCGGCGTGGGTAGAGGAAGCAGTGTGGAGCCGAGGCTTCTGGTGTTAGAGTACTGGGGTGCGGGCGAGGGATCTAAACCAGTAGCGCTGATAGGTAAGGGTGTGACCTTCGACGCCGGGGGGCTCCAGGTCAAAAGTCACGAAGCCATGTCGGAGATGAAGTACGATAAGAGCGGTGCTGCCGCTGTGATGGGGATAGTTAAGGGTGCAGCTGAGCTGGGCCTGAAGGTTAACATCGTCGCGCTGATACCCCTGGTCGAGAACCTGCCAAGCGGCTCCTCCTACAAGCCAGGCGACGTGCTCAGAATGTATGATGGCTCCACCGTAGAGGTCAGCCACACCGACGCCGAGGGCAGGCTAATAATGGCCGATGCCCTAGCTTATGCCGCTAAGGAGTACGACCCCCAGGTCATCACAGACCTGGCCACGCTCACGGGCGCCATAGTGGTCGCCCTAGGCCCCCACGCCATAGGCCTGTTCTCCAACAACGACACGCTGGCAAAGACTTTCGAGGAGCTCTCAACGACCACGGGCGAGAAGGTATGGAGAATGCCGCTATGGCCCGAATACCATGAGATGCTGAAGAGCGAAATAGCAGATGTGAAAAGCACCGGTGGGCGTTGGGGCGGAGCAATAACTGCCGCAGCCTTCCTCAGCCGATTCGTCAAGGACAAGCCCTGGGTACACCTAGATATAGCTGGAACAGCCTGGACAACGCCGAGGATGGGGGCTAGAAAACCCTACAACCCTCCAGGGGCTACGGGTGTCGGTGTAAGGCTGGTTCTGGAATACCTTAGAGAAGCCTCAGGCAGAGGCGGTGAGGACCGTTAGCAACAGGTCAAAGTCCTGTGTGGAGCACTATCTTCGCTCCCCGGAGGACAGGTGGATGACCCGGACGTCCAGGTACATGGAGCCCATGGAGTAGTAGCGGCCTCCATAGTTGAACTGGGGCGGCGAGTAGAAGTAGTCGGCCACTATGGTATGGTTCGAAACCAGCCTATCCTTTAGAAACACGTCACATATCAAGAACTTCGCAGGAGCCTCTACGCCCGTCGAGCCCACGGGGACCCCCAAGCCCCTCCCGAAGACGTCGGTGGAGACGCTGAAGAGGGGCGGAGCACCTATCTGAGCCTCGACGTCCAGTGATGTTAATGGGGCAACCCCCACGTCGCCAGCCATCCTGCCTCTCACCCACCAGGTGTTGTAAGCCCTAAATCCCTGCTCTGCCGGGCCCAGCCCATCGCCGGGATCTTGGTCAACTTCGTGCCACGGCACCAGCTGGTTATTCTCTACGACAGGCCTGGCCAGGCTTACCTCGGCCACAGTGTTGGTAGGGCTACACACTGCCTCCTCCCCGCTACCGGGGCCTGAACACTTATAGAGCCTATACGTGAGGAGAGCTGCGTCTCCCTTAATGCCTACAGACACTATTGCTGGTGAGGTGAAGTTCATTTTTCTCATAAACACCCTATGCGTGTAGAGCCACACCTTGTCGCCGAGCAGCTTTACTGTGAAT
>JALURJ010000145.1 GCA_027016915.1 Desulfurococcales archaeon
GGGTTGAGCGGAGCCACCCACGAGGTCAGGATCGTCGAGATTGAGGGGAAACGGTTCATATACGTGGAGCTTAACAGCCAGGACGACGTCATCGAGTTTCTAAAAGCAGTCTTAGCAGCAGTCGATCTCGGCCTAGGACTATACGTTAAGAGCAGCGAATCGCCGCCCTGGCCCGTCGAGGAGTTGAAGAACATAGAGGTAAGGATCGAGAAAGGCTGAACCTAGAAATCGGGAGGCTCCACGTACTCCTCAACCATGTCCCTCGCCTTCTCCAGCCTCCTCTGATGCTCCGTTAGCCACTTCTCGAGCAGCTGAGCAGCGTAGTCCTTATCCTCGCCGCAGAGCAGCTCGCCTCTCCTGCATCGAGTATATATGCTGAGCAGCTCCTTGTCGTCGGGGACTAGGTGGTATAGGAAGAACTCGTAGACGGCGCAGCGCTCAGGTATCCCGCCGAGTCTGCGCTGCTCCTCCACAGTGGGCCTGCCGCCTGTGAGGGCTCTCTTGAGCTTCCTGACAGCCTCCTCGATCGGGTCGTCGAGGAATATGGCGAGCTCGGGGCGGCTGCTGCTCATCTTGCCGCTTCCCTCCAGGTCCGTCATAACCCTGTGGTAGGTGGATGCCGGCCTCTCGAACCCGAACTCTGTGGCCCTGTCAGCTATGTCTCTGGTGAGCCTGATGTGGGGGTCCTGGTCCGGCCCCACTGGGACGACGACGTATCTGTACCCGCCGAAGTAGTCAAGCTGGGGGTGCAGGATGTCGGCGGCCTGGGTCAGGGCTGCGATCACCTTGCCGGGCTCCAGCTCCCCGTAGATGGCCTCCATCTCGCTCATGGTTATCCTGCGGGAGAACATCTGGATGAGCCTGTAATACTTGGTGTCATAGTTGGTCTGGAAGTATATGTGGACCCTCTTCTTGTCCAGGCCCAGGGCTATGAAGTTGGCCACATACTGGTTCAAAGCGTAGTCGATCACCTTCTCCCTCGGTATCCTCCTAACAGCATACGCCTCCGCGTCGGCCAGGGGTATGAAGAGCTCGAAGCCCAACTTCTGGTAGTATATTAGCTGGTCCACTATCATCTTGTGGCCAAAGTGGAAGCGGCCGCTGGGCATGAAGCCTGTGACCAGTGCCACCCGCTCGCCCTCCTCGAGGGCGTCGAGGATCTTGTTGTAGTCCCTGTGGCCGAAGACTACGCCTCGCCTGAACAGGTGTATCGGATCCCTCATCCTAGGCAGCAGTGGTTTGAGCGGCTTGATGCCGAACACCTTCTGGAGCCGCTCATAATCCCTGATCGCCATATGGCCCCATGGGTCTAGCCGTATCTCCTCGTCCAAGCCCTGCACCGTGGGGCGGTGTGCCTCCGCAAAATATAATATTTTTCTGGAGAGGCGGCAACCGTTAAAACCCAGGCAAGGCCCATACTCTACAGGTGCCCAACGCTTGATCAGGATATCCATGCCCATCATAGGCGAAGAGGAGGAACGCCGCATTCTCGAGGTTCTCCGCTCCGGGTGGCTGGCCCACGGCCCCGTCGTGGAGGAGTTCGAGAGGCGGTTCGCCAAGTACATAGGCGTGGACCACGCCCTGGCGGTCGTCAACGGAACCGTAGCTCTTGACCTCGCCCTCAAAGCCCTGGGCATAGGGCCGGGAGACGAGGTTATAGTCCCCTCCTTCACCTTCATAGCGACGGCCAATGCTGTTCTCATGCAAGGGGCCCGCCCAGTTTTCGCCGACATAGAGCTTGAAACATACAACATAGACCCCGATGACGTGGTCAACAAGATAACAAGCAGGACCCGCGCCATAATAGCCGTACACCTATACGGGCACCCCGCCAACATGGACGTTCTCTCAGAAATAGCCGAGGACCACCACCTATACCTGGTGGAGGACGCCGCCCAGGCCCACGGAGCAGCGATCAGGGGGCGCAGGGTGGGCGGCATAGGCGACATAGCGGCCTTCAGCTTCTACGCCACCAAGAACCTCACCACAGGGGAGGGAGGAATGGTCACCACCAACAGCCCCGCCCTGGCCTACAGGGTATCCATGCTCCGCAACCACGGCCAGGAAGGCAAGTACAACCACGTCACCCTAGGCGGGAACTACAGGATGACGAGCATCCAGGCAGCCATGGGGCTAGCTCAGCTGGAAAAGCTCGACAGGCTGAACGAGGCTCGGCGCCGCAACGCCGAGAGTCTCACCCAGGGGCTCTCCAGGATACGGGGGATAAAGACCCCTACCGTCAAGCCCGGCTACACGCACGTCTGGCACCAGTACGTTGTGTGGGTGGGCGAGGAATACCCCCTGACCAGGGACCAGCTGAGGGAGAAGCTAAATGAGAAGGGGGTCGAGACGGCGGTCCACTACCCCCGGCCGGTGCACCTCCAACCCCTTTACAGGAGCCTAGGCTACCCACCCGACATATGCCCCAACTCGGTTGAGGCCTCCAGACATGTGCTTAGCCTCCCAGTACACCCTGGGCTCACAGAAAGCGACGTTGACACTATAGTCAACGCAGTCATAGAGGTGACCGAGGAGGCTGAGGAGAGGTGACGGGGGAAAGAGTACTGGTGGAGGTACGGCTACACGCAGTCCTAGCCGAGCTGGCTGGGATCAGGAGGCACAGGGTCAGGGTGCCGCGTCGCCTCACGGTCCGCGGGCTTCTCGAAGCACTAGGCACAGAGCTTCCAGGGCTTGCCAGGATATCTGAGCACAGGATAAACGTGATAGCCGTGCGCGACGGGGAGCCCCTACCAGAGGAGTTTGAGGCCAGGGAGGGCGACGTCATAGACCTGTTACCGCCGTCCTCGGGTGGTTAGCCTTGACCGTGGAGACCAAGCTGCTGGGCCCCGAGGAGCCTGTCGACCTCAACCACCTGGCTGAGAGGCTGAAGAGGGTGAGCCCTGAGGCTGGCGCCCTTGTAATCTACGTGGGCTTCGTGAAGGGCGTGGTTGAGGGGAGACGTGTGGAGAGGCTAGACTACGAGATCTACGAGGAGTACACTGAGAGGAGAATGAGGATCATAGCCGAGGACATAATGTCGAGGGACCCCAGGGTTAAGGCCCTAATAATATACCATAGGAAGGGATCCTTCACCCCGGGTGAGGACGTAGTCTACATAGGAGTGGCCGCGACAACGCGCTCAGCAGCTTTCCAGGCGGCTAGGCAGGCCATAGACCGTGTTAAACATGAAACGGGCATATGGAAAATCGAGCGTAGAGAGAATGGCGCATACTGGGTGCTGGGCGAGGGACGCAGAGTCAAGTCCTCCAAGACAGGTGGAAAGCAGCCGCTATTTAAGGGTGAGTAAAAAAGGTTAAGCACTTAGTTCCCGGCCTCACCTTCTCCTAGCGGCTAGAACAACCACTATCGCCACAACAACAGCTACAACTATTATTGCCGGGTTTATCCCAGCCTTCGCTGGCGGCTGTGTCGCAGTTGTAGTGGTAGAAGTTGTAGTCGGGGTTGTCGTAGTGGTAGTCGTCGTGGTCGTGGTTGTTGTAGTTGTTGTGGTCGTTGTAGTCGTAGTAGTCGTGGTTGTTGTCGTAGTGGTGGTAGTGGTCGTCGTGGTCGTAGTAGTAGTGGTTGGCGTGGTCGTCGTAGTAGTTGTGGTCGGTACGGGGATGTTGAAGGTTATTCGTTTCCACTCTGTCGCCGCAGAGTTGCCTGCAACGTCGAAAGCCACAGCCCTAACATCTATGTAGGGGTTCTCGGGGGTTAGCCCTGTGATTGGCGGCACAGAGGCGATGAAGCTCTTGGGCGGCGCTAAGACGTCGACGCTGGCGCCGCCGTACTGGGGTATGGCTTGCACCTGCTTAACTGTGCCGTCAGGCAGCCTGTACTCCAGCACCACCCTGGAGACCGCTGTGCTTGGATCCTTGGCCACTATGGATATCTGGACGCCTGATCTGGGCGTGGGTTTCGAGGGCGTATGCCTAACTATAGACACAGTGGGCTTGTCCTGGTCAGCTGTTGGGGCTATGACTATGTATACATCGTCGCCTGGAGCCAGGCCGTCCTCCAGCACTATTTTGAAGTAGATGTAGGTGGAGGTTTCATACGCCTCGTATGTCACCTGCTTGTTAGAGTATACCGTGAGCTCGGCGCCCGTCTTGGGGGCGGGAAGCCATATCACCGGCTTCTTCGGCAGCTTGTCGGCGTCGGGGAAGTCGGGGTCCACTACTATCCTAGCGGCCGAGCTGTCGTCAGTCATGAAGAACTGCGTGAATATCTTGTCGAGGTTCAGCGAGTTGAAGCACTCGAACACGCTTCTGCCGCCGAAGGTCCACACGTTCACAGTCCCGTTGCTGTAGAGGTCGACTATCCTCATGCCGTGATGCGACTCGGGCGTGTCCCTCCAGGCCGGCCCGCCCGAGGGCGACGCCGTTATGAACCAGGTCTTACC
>JALURJ010000146.1 GCA_027016915.1 Desulfurococcales archaeon
CGCCCCGCCGCCCCCGGCCCTGCAGCAGATACTCCTCCGGGGACACATAGTACCTTATCTTAGCCCGATGATAGTCCCTCAGAACCACGCGGGCAGCCTCCTCTATCAGAGGCTCCCCCGTAGACTTGTACCTCCACCCCCTGCGCAGGGCGATGTGCTCCAGGATCCTGTAGGGATCCCTCTCCCTCGTACCGTAGGCCTCCAGGAAGGCCAGGGGGTTATGTTTCAACACGTGCTCGATGAGCACGGCAGCTGCGGGGACAGGGTCGTCGAACTCCTCGGGACTCCTACCCCTAACAACCCTCTCGAAAAGACCCCCCTCGACAGGTATGACGCCCGGCGTGTCGAGAATATATATCTTGTCGTCCACCCGGTAGAGCTGCACATGCCTAGTGTAGCCGGGGCTCCCGGGCACGGGGCTCGTGGAGGCGCTGTGCTTCCCCTTCAAGGCGTTAATAATGCTCGACTTACCCGTCTTAGGGTACCCGGTGACGGCGACAACCACAGGAGTTGACTCGGCGAGCCTCAGAATAGTCCTTCTCAGAACCCTGGTCCCCATATGGTGCCTAGCAGCCATGTAGACGGTGGGGTAGCCCTCATTCTCGAAGATCCTCTTCCACTTCTCAGCCACCCTCCTAGGAATAAGGTCGGCCTTGTTTATCACCAGGACAAGCCTCTTACCCAGGGCCTCCACCATCCGCTCAAGCCTCCTAGACCTAGTCCACCCAGGCTCCCTAGCGTCAAGTACCTCCAGCACCACATCCGCCCTCTTCACCACCAGCGCCAATGTCCTCCAAGACGCCAACTCCACCAGGGACACCCTGCACTAAGCCACGGAGAACCGGCGAGGCTAATTAGGGTTCCCGGGAAGGCCGGAGAAGTGTAGCGGACGGCAGAAACGCCCCCTCCTCCCAACCGCCCAACGGCGGTGTCAGGAGCGGAGCGGGCAGGCCGGCCGCGCCTCCAAGTAACAGAAGGTTGTGGCGGAGGGAAATAAGCCTGACTAGCCCCCGCCCCGAGACGCCAAGTATATGTACACAACCCTGCAAACCCTCTCCGCACCCTCCCCCTCAGCAACAACACTGACCCTCACGGCGCCCAGCCTCCCACCCACAGGCCTGGCAAAACCGCCGACACCGCCCAGAGGCCTGGCAAGACCCTCCAGGACGACAATAACCCTCACGTCGCCGCAGGCATAGACGGCCCTCAGCCCGCCAGCCACCCTCTCGGCTAGACCCTCCACACACCCAGCCTCCGCCAGCCCGCGTGAAACCAGCCTGTAAATATCATCCACACTGGCGAACCAGGTCTCCCCCTCAAAACACGTAACCCTGCCCCCCACAGCACCCCACTACCCACCACTTGTCCAGAGCCAAGCTATAACCATACCCCCCGACCAGCCAACCCTGGAAACATGCCGACATACTTTAGGGTGAGAAGTAGGGCTTGGAGCCGCCGCCGGGGTTTGAACCCGGGACCTCCGCCTTACCAGGGCGGCGCTCTACCGAGCTGAGCTACGGCGGCTCGTATTAGTCTCCTTCGAGTGTGGGCTAATAATTTTTCTCCGCACAGGCTTCACCGTAAAGACCAGCGCTGCCAGGCTCAAGGCCATAAGGGCGTACGAGGCCTCGGGGTGCCAGTACCTGGTCAGCGTCGCAGCCAAAAGCAACACGTAGGGGGCCGGGCTATAACGCCTAGCAGTGGGCGTGGCCAGCATCACGGGGAGCATCAGGGGTGCATGGGTGTAGATGTGCATACCGACAAACCCCATCAACACTGCATGGATCACCTGCAGCACCGAAGCCTCCCCGAGGTAGGCGAGCACCTGCACGTACAGGGCATAGGCTACAGCCACGGCGGCGAAGACGTAGCCCATCACCAAGTAGTTATGAGCCCTCCTCGCAGCCCCTCCCAGCCTGGAGGCGAACCCCGCCGCCTCGGAGACCCTGTACAGGCCTATGGCTAAAAGGTAGGGCACCATGCTTCCAGCCATAAGAACGTATCCCTCTCTAAAACCAGCGAGGGCGGCAGCCACACCCAAGGCGTGGAGGACCAGCATCACCCCGGCCCACGGCGCGTTGAACGTATAGCCATACGTCTTGGGGAAAGAGTGGAGCGACACGGCGTAGATCATGGGGACAGGGAAAAGGTATGCTAACAGCAAGTAGAACTCCAGGAAACCCACACTCCCAGCATAGAGCAGCGCTGCCAGTGGGAGAACAGCTATATACGGGTAGCAGAGGAGGAGCGCAGGAACCCTTGCATCCCCCTCAACCCTCCCAACATACCTGTAGACCGTGTAGAGGCCCGACGCAGCCGAGACCGCGAGCACGGGTGCCAGATAGTCCCAGAAGTACGCGGCCACCAGAGGGAGAGCCACAGTGCTGGCCGTGTGAACTGCCATGAACTCCTCGCGGGGCCCAACACCCCTAAAGCTGGCGGCATAGACCGTGGCGACGCCCGCGGCGAACACGTAGGCGGCGCCGAGCCCCATAAGCCCCATATGGACCCGGGGCTCCCCGATAAGCGCTAGCCCCAGCACCGTATACACTATTCCAGCGACAGCGGCAACAGCGCCGAAAACCCTGGGCCTCATGGCTACCGGGTGCCCGGGGGAGAAGCATGGATAATATTTCTAGCGGCCCAAAAGGGGATCAGACCTTCTCGACAACTATGGTCCAAACGCCGTTGTTGACCGTTACGCTTAGAAGCTTCTGCTTAGCCCTCTCCGTCCACATCTTTATGTCCTTCTCAGTATTAGGGTCGCTGGACAGAACAACGATCCTGTCACCCGGCTTGGCCTTTTTAAAGGCCTTCAAGAACTCTATGAAGGGCCCTGGGCACGCCAGGTCCTTGGCATCCACCAAGATCTCTCTAGGCATGCCGCGACACTCCTCCACAACGTGACACACGGGAGGATATTAATTATACTGCCAACATACTCATAGTGGTGCCCCACCTTGAAGGGTTGGAACGGCGCAGTTCTCCGGGTAGACCTAACGGAGAAAAAGTATAGCGTGCAGAGGATAACGCCAGAGTTTGCCTCCAAGTGGATCGGGGGAAGAGGGTTCGCCGCCAGGATAATATGGGAGGAGGTGCCCGCCGGAGCCGACCCACTAAGCCCCCACAACGTTCTCGTCTTCGCCACAGGACCCCTCACAGGCCTCACAGTCCCCAGCTCCGGCAAGATGGTAGTAGCCGCTAAGAGCCCACTGACAGGCGGGTACGGGGACGGCAACATAGGAAGCATGGCCTCGGTAGAGATGAGGAAGGCTGGCTACGACGCCATAGTGGTCAAGGGCGCCTCGGACAAACCCGTCGTCCTAGTGGTCGAGGACGACAAGGTAAGCTTCGAGCCGGCCGACGACCTCTGGGGCCTCGACACGTTCACCGCTGAGAGGAGGCTCAGGGAGAGGTACGGGAAAACAGCAGGCATACTCCTCATAGGGCGGGCAGGCGAGAACCTGGTGCGCTACGCAACAGTGATATCCCAGGAGGGCCGCAGCGCCGGGAGACCGGGGATGGGCGCAGTTATGGGCAGCAAGAAGCTCAAGGCCGTGGTGATCAGGGGTACCGGGAAGCCGGAGGTCCACGACCCCAAGGGGCTCGCCAGGGTAGGCGCCGAGGCCTACAGGGTGATCAAGGAGTCATCCATGTACGACTTCTGGATGAGGCAGGGGACAATGCTCACCATCCAGTGGAGCCAGGAGAACAGCGTGCTCCCCACCCACAACTTCTCCGAGGGGGTCTTCGACGAGTACAGGGGGATAGACGGCTACAAGATGGAGGAATACAAGATAGGGCAGAGGAGCTGCCCCCTCTGCAACATGAGCTGCGGCAATGTGATCACCGACGCCAACGAGCAGGAGAGCGAGCTTGACTACGAGAACGTCGCCATGCTGGGCAGCAACATAGGGCTCGGCGACCTGAAGAAAGTCGCCGTCCTCAACAGGCTTGCCGACATGTACGGGGTCGACACCATAAGCCTAGGCAACAGCATAGGCTTCGCCATGGAGCTAAGCGAGAAGGGCATCATAGACGAGAAGATCGAGTGGGGCGACTTCCAAGCAGCCAAGCAGCTGCTCGAAGACATAGTTTACAGGAGAGGCCTGGGAGAACTACTCTCCCTAGGCGTCAAGAAGGCCTCCGAAAAGCTGGGCGGCGAAGCCCCCAAATACGCCGTCCACGTCAAGGGCCTGGAAGTCTCAGCCTACGAGTGCCACGCAGCCCCCGGCATGGCCCTGGCCTACGCCACCTCCCCCATCGGGGCCCACCACAAGGACGCCTGGGTAATAGCCTGGGAGACCAAGACCGACAGGCTCGGATACGGCAAGGAGAAGGCCGAGAAGGTGGTGGAGTTCCAGAGGATAAGGGGAGGGATGTTCGAAAGCATTGTG
>JALURJ010000147.1 GCA_027016915.1 Desulfurococcales archaeon
GGCTAATCTTCTGGCCTCCCCGCTCTTCAGCATGGCCTCCGCACCTGCTCCAGCCAGGTTGCCTAGCTGGAGCACCCTGCCTACCGGCGGGGCTAGCCTCAGCTCTAGGGCGTCGCGGGGATCCACCGCTGTGCCCAGGCTGCCAGCCAGCACCACTGCCTCAAGATCCCCTGGCTCGAACCCGGCCTCTTCTAGGAGGATCTGCCATGCGGCGTGGATGGCTGCCTTGGCCTTCTGGAACTCTCTGAGATCCAGCTGGGTGAATTGCAGCCCGCTGGCCACCTCCAAGAAGCGGATGCCCTTCATGTTCCTAGCCCCGATCCTCAGCCTTCCATTCCTCTCGACGAGCCTCTTCCTAACAAGTTCGGCGGTCAGGCTAAGCACGCCTGCGCCGGTGAAGCCTCGGGGCTCGCCTCCTCCGAGCACCTCGAGTTCCGCTGCGTGGCCGTTATCGTCAAGCCTTACCCTAACCACGCCGCCCAGGGCTCCGGGCATGCCGCTGGACACGTGGCCCTCTATGGCTGGTCCTGCCGGGGTTGATGCGGCGTAAAACCTGTCCCCCGTCGACAGGACTAGCTCTGTATTCGTCCCGATATCCATGAGTAGGTAGGGCTTCGGCACGTCGAGGAGCTCCGCCGCCAGGGTTGCAGCTACAGCGTCGCTTCCAACAAACCCCGACATAGGGGGCGGTATGTACACCCATGTGTGGGGGAGGGAGCTGAAGCCAAGCCCCCCAGCCACGCCCTCGACGGGGTGGCCGAGGCGCGGGGCGTAGGGTGCTGTTGCAAGCGTATCTATGCCTAGGCCCAGCAGTATGTGAACCATTACAGCGTTGCCCACAACAACCATGCCAGCTATGCTGCGAACCGTCGCCCGGGCCTTCGCGGCCAGGCTGGCCGCCAGTCCCTCAATAGCCCTTATGGTCTCCCTTCTCATGGTGCTGAGCAGGTCCTCCTCCAGGATCTTGGTGAGCCTCGTAACCACGTCGGCGCCGAACTTTGTCTGGGGGTTCTCCACATACTCGTAGGCGACTCTGCGCCCGCTCTCGAGGTCGACGAGGTAGCCGGCTATCTTGCTGGTCCCCACGTCGACGGCTAGGCCTAGCGCGGGGCCCAGGGCTCCGGCTTGGGCATTGTATGCTAGGCCGAGATGGTTAACGTAGAATACCAGCTTGTCGCCTGGCTTGGCTGATGATAGGGCCCCCAGCGCCCCTGGGGAGAGCTTGGAGCCTCGTATTAGGGTTCTGGAGAGCGGCTCGGGTGTTCCAGGCTTCTGTACTGTTGCGTGTATGAGTGTGGCTACGGGGCATTCCACCGCTACATCTATCTCGGGCGCGTCGATCAGAGCAGCCACGGTTTCCGGCGGCTGGACGAGCTCTACCTCCAGGTCTCCCTCCACAGTGACCTGACATGCTAGGCGGAGGCCTCTGCCTGAAACGCCGAGCTTCTCCTCCAAGACCGTTGGGGGAGGTGCGGGGCCCCTCAACTTTACTAGGCATTTGCCGCAGAACCCGAGGCCCCCGCAGGGGAGCCTGAAGCCCGGCACTGCTTTGGCTAGGAGGCGTCCCAGGTTCTCGCCCGGCCGGGCCTCCAGCTCTAGGGAGCCTAGCCTGACCCTAGGCACGCTGTCCCCCTCTAGCGGCTCGATGTGGTGTTGGCCAGCAGTTCTTCCAGCTCCTTAAGCTGCTGGAGGAGTTGCTGGAGCCTGTCTATCTCCTCCTCTATCATGCGTTCAAGCTCCCTCAGCTTCTCGAGGGGCGTCTGCGGCTGGGGCTGCGGCTGGCCGCTGGCCAGGAACCGGGCCAGGGTGCCGTCATCCTCCACTATGATGGTCTCACCGTTCTCGGCATCCACCAGGATCAGCTTGTCGATGGTGCTGGCCTCGCTGGGTATTATGGCTACCCTCCAGTACAGTTTGCCGTTGAGGGTGAAGGGTATGGGTTCCTCGGCCTCGTACCTCTCCCAGTCGTATTCGGGGAGGGCTGCGCGGGCCTGTTCCACGGCTCTTACGGGGCCTATGAGGAGCATGTTGCCGGGGGTCCTGTACTCGTACACCTTTATGTCCGGGCTCCTCGCGTTGACCAGGAATATCCTGTTGACCCCTCCACCCTTGCCCCAGGGCTCGGCTGCGAACACCCACCACACGTTGCCCTCCATGTCCCTGAGGAGCCAGGGCTGCCTGTTATAGACGCTTGGGTCCTTGAGCTGGAACATGTCCCTATGGTAGGTTAGGGCATTTATGATGCCCCTACGGTAGTTCAGCTTCTCCACGTACCATCTTGCCAGGGACTCGGGGATCAGGGGTACGCCTTCGAGCCTCGGGTCCTCAACCGCCTTATCGGCTGGGAGGAACTCGATGCTGCCGTCCTGGGAGGCGAGGAGGACGCCCTTAACCGTGGGGAGGGCGTAGATGGCCTTAATCTTCCAGCCCACCACCGGTATGGCCAGCCAGTAGGTACCATTGTACCCCACTATATAGGCGTCCTCCAGGCTTAGCCTGTAGCCCCAGAGGCCTGCCCTGACGTAGGCGGCCCACCTTATGTCGTGAAAGTGCTCCAGGCCGTAGGCGAAGGGGGCGTCCACCTTCTCCCTCCTAGGGGTGAAGCTGTCACCCCATATAGCTATGTAGCCCAGCATCTTCTTGGTGAAGTAGTTGAAGCCGGGCTCCGGCACTATGGGGATCTCCCAGATCGGCGTACCATTGATGTAGCCAAGGAGTACGTAGCTTCCAGGCCTATGGGTTGGGCTCGTGAAGGACGCCTCGGCCCAGTAGCGTGCGACAGCATAGGGCACAACCCTGAAGGAAGAGGGGTCTAGCTGGGGGAGCTCGTCTATCTCAACAACCTCGACAGCCTTGGCTACGTAGAGGAACCTGGAGAGCTCGGAGGCTGCTGCGACCACGGCTAGGACTATAAGGACCACTACGAGCACCTTCCTATGCCTGGCCAGCAGCCTCCTAGTTCTTCTGGGGAACAGCATTGCCAGGGCTGTGAGGAAGGCCAGCACGGCGAGGGTTGTGAAGGGGTGGCCAAGCAGCGTGTATAGAGGGTTGGCCAAGACCCAGGGAAACCAGTAGACCAGCAGGATGGCGAGCAGTAGGCCCAGCACCAGCCTTATCTTCGTCTCCGTCCTCATCTAGATCCCTCGTTTGAATCCCCCGGGACGGGTAAAATAATTGGTGGAGACGGGCAAGAATTTAGATACGATGATTCACAGATTACACAGGTTGCCTAAAATACTCTGGAAGGGAGGGAAGGTGGGTATATTGGAGGTCAAGCTCCCTGAGCCCAGTTTTAAAGGAGAGGTCTCCGTGGAAGAGGCGCTGAGCAGGAGGAAGAGCCGCCGATGCTACAGGGCCGACCCCCTCACGCTTAGGGAGGTCTCCCAGCTCCTCTGGGCCGCCCAGGGCGCGGTGAAGGGGGGTAGGAGGACTGCTCCCAGCGCAGGCGCCACGTACCCCATGGAGGTTTACCTGGTTGTCAGGGAGACGGGTGTTGAGGACCTGGTTCCAGGGATATACAGGTATAATCCTGGCCCCCACACGCTGACCCTCGTCGAGCGGGGCGACTACTCCGAGTACCTGTACAAGGCGGCGCTGGAGCAGAAATGGGTGCTGGAGGCCCCCATAAACATAGTGCTTGCCGCATACCCGCCCAGAACGGTGACCCGCTACGGGAACCGGGGGTACAGGTACATATACATGGAGGCTGGCCACATAAGCCAGAACATTTACCTCCAGGCAGAGGCGCTGAATCTAGCCACAGTTGCTGTGGGCGCCTTCTACGACGACGATGTGAGAGGCCTGTTGAGACTACCCAAAGGCTATATGGTCCTCTACATCCACCCGGTGGGGCGGCGCTGTAGGGGCGACTAGCCGGGAATCCTTTAAGAGAGCCAGCTTCCCCTCAAGATGCGGTGAGCCGCCCGTGGCTGGCTGGCCAGTGGAGTTTGAGGCAGAGCAGGCCAGATACGAGATAGGCGGGGTCACGTTTGGCGGTAGGCCCTGGGAGAGGCCGACAGTACTGGTGGGTAGCATTTTCTATGCTGGCGACAAGGTGATTGTGGACTATGGGGAGGGCAGGGTCGATAGGGAGGCGGTGGCCGAGAGAATAGCCACGGCGTCCAGGATAGCCGAGGAGTACGGCTCCGTGCTGGCCCTCGACGCCATATTCTACACTGCGCGCGCAGCGGAGAACCTGCTCCCACTAGTAGCCGAGCTTTTCGAAGGCCCTGTATTCCTCGACGGCGTAGAGCCTGAAGCCAGGATCAGGGCTGCCCAGCTGGCAGGAGAACTGGGCTTGGAGAGTAGGGTCGTTTACAACGCCGTGTACACGAATAGCGGGGAGGACGAGTTGAAT
>JALURJ010000148.1 GCA_027016915.1 Desulfurococcales archaeon
CATAGAAACTATATACATACTGATAGATACCGATAAATATCATTTTTCTCAAAAATTATGTTAGAGAATGGTGCGTAGGCAATGGTGAAAACACTAAGTTACTCCCTCACGGTTAGGAGTAGCCTTGACAACGTTATTTTCATCATAAGTTCGCCTAAGGTGTTCATACCGTTATGGCCATACCTTGTCGAGTACAAGGAGCATGAAGGCACCCACACGGTTGTACTCAATCTGAAACGCTTCGGGTTCGCCATGAAGGTTGAGTACACGGTAACCATGTCTTACAGTGAGAGGGAGAGCAGCTACGTGTACACCTGTAAGGCGCCGGCCAAGTTCTTCGCAGTCTCCGCCAAGGCCCAGCCAACCAACGAGCACGTCAAACTCACCATAGAGGTCACCTACTCAGGCGAGTATGAGAGGTTCGCCAAGCCGCTTCTCGAGGAGTTCGCGGAGAACCTTGCTAAACGCGTAGCCAAGCTGGCCGAGGCCCGCGTCTCCACCCGGCCCGTGGCTAAGCCAGCGCCCCTAGACATGTCGGCATCCTCCAAGCTGGTTGACCCCGGGTTCCTGCTCAGAGTCATGACCAGCAGTAAAATGGAGTCCCTGAGCACCGTCGAGCTCTCCTCGGAGACTCTGAGCAAGCTGGTTGAAGACATAGTTTCTAGAAGCGTGGGTAGAACCCTCTACGTCAAGATGGAGGCGGAGGACGGGACAGGCACGGCCAGGTTCCTGGTGGAGGACGGCAGGATAACCGGCGTGGCCTTGGAGGCTGGGGGTGAGACCTTCCTAGGCGCAAGAGCCCTAGAGAAGCTGCCCGAACTCGCCAAGGGCAAATGGAAACTCATAGTTTCAGAACTCATCCGGGAGTAGGCGAGTCGAAGCTGGCAGCAGTTTTGTCGAGATAAACTTATACAGGCTGCTTACAGCATTCACTACGGCCTTAAAATTCCCCGGCATAAGGCCCCGATGAAGAGCCGTCGGGAGACGCCCGCATCGTCTGAGCGGTGACGAGTCCTCCGGCTTCGAGGGGCCTACTCCTCGCCGACAACCTCCTCCAGCCAGCCTAGGGCCTCGCTGTACCTGAAGACAGGGCCCTCCAGGCATAGAAGGCGAGTTGTTCCGGGCAGGGCGCAGGATCCGCAGGCACCCATACCGCACTTCACCATTGCTTCGACCGAAATCATGGGCTCCAGGCCCATGCCCTTAAGGGCGCGGCCCAACGCCTTGAGCATAGCGGGGGGCCCGGCAGCCACCACGTTGTCATACCTTTCTCTGCCCAGCAGCTCTAACGCTAGGTCGACAGCAGTGCCTCTGTAGCCCGCGGTGCCGTCCTCGGTTGCTACAGCCACGCTGGCGCCGTTCGACTCCAACAGGCTGGGCAGCAGACCTACCTCCCCGGCACTCCGGGCGCCGTAGACCACTGTGAGCCGGGAGCCGAGTAGCCTGGACATGTAGATGAAGGGCGCCACGCCCGAACCCCCGGCTACGGCTAGAACTTTGCCCGGCGGCTCGAAGGGTCTACCGAAGGGGCCCCTAACGCCGACGATATTGCCGGGCCTGGAGCTGGCCAGTGCGCTGGTGGTGGGGCCGCGGGGCTTTACCAGGATGCTGACCCTCCTGCCAACAAAGTCGGCAACGCTCATGGGAACCTCCTCCAGGCCTGGAAGCCAGACCATGTAGAACTGCATGGGTCCCGGAGACTCCACGGGGAATAACGGCTCCAGCACTAGGAGATGCATGGTTTCGGTAACAGCCAAGTTGTCCACGACCCTTGCAGAAACCATGAGGCCCCTAGACACTCCAGTTACCCAAACACACCCTTACGCGAAGCCAGCTTAAAACTGGCTTGGAGGCGACGCTTTATATCGGCCGCACTCCAAGGTATCCCTGTGGACCAGGCCTTCGGGGTCCGGTGAAAAGTGTCGGAGACGGCTGCAGCCATAGACTACGCCAAGTACCCTTACCTAGCCGATGTTAGGCGGTTCGTGGAGGAGCACTACCCAGGACTCAGCTTCGAAATCATCCTGGAGAAGGACAACAGGGTGCTGGCCAGAGCCTTCGAGAGGATCGAGCAGGCCGTGTCCCAGGCCAGGATAGGGGAGCCTGGAACCTACACCTACGTGGAGGAGGTCCTGGCCTACTACGCCTCGATCATACTGGTCTCCCTCTCCGCCAGCAGGTGGCTGGCCGACCGATACGCCCTTGCCGAGGCCGAGAGGTCCTACAGCTACATGGTTAACGAGCCTCCCGAAACCCTGGTATCCCTGGCCAGGATGCTCGGCGTGAAGGCTAGGAGGTCTTCGCGCAGCATCAGGCTTTTCAGGACAAGGAGGGGCGGATACATAGTAAGAATGTACCCCTACGCCATGCATTTCTCAGACTATCTCAGGCTCTCCGCAAGGCTCACCGGAGACCCCTCGTGGAAGCTGGTGAACCAACCCCTCCTTGAGGGCTGGGTCTACATAGACAGGAAGGCCAGGCTAGCCAGGCTGCTCAAGGAGGCCGTGCAGGCCAGGGTCAGGGAGCAGATACGCCTCGTCGAGGAGGTGCCTCCCCCTCTAAAACCCCTAGCCGACAAGGTTTCAGAAATACTGGCCAAGTACGGACGGACGTTCAGGAGGGAGGTGTTCTTCGAGGCCCCCGGCAGGGTGGTGCCCGAGGCCTACCCGCCGTGCATAGCAGAGATCCACGCCAAAGCCCTTAGGGGCGAGCACCTCTCCCACCACGAGAGGTTCGCCATAGCCACCTTCCTGCTAAACATAGGCGCCTCCGTCGACGAAGTTGTCGACGTTTTCCGAGGCATGCCGGACTTCAAGGAGAAGATCGCCAGGTACCAGGTCGAACACCTGGCGGGCCTCAAGGGCGCTGGCACCAAATACAGGGTCTACAGCTGCGAGAAGATGAAGAGCCTCGGCATATGCAGGGCCGACTGTGGCACCCGCACACCCCTCTCAGCCTACTACCGCAACCTTAGGAGGCTAAAGAAGGCACAACGGGAGGAGGGCTGAGCGTCAAACAATCGCTCGAAAGGCCGGCTTCGGGCCTGGGAGCCCCAGGTTCCAAACTATAGTTATAGTTCAAACACTATTTTCTCGCTGCCCCCAACCCTGTCGCCCCTCCTCGCCCATAGGAGAAGTATGTTGCCCCTGCCAAGGACCTCGTACTCTGTCTCCATCTCCACCTCAACCACCCTGGCCCTGGGCGGGAACATCCAGTAGACCTCGTAGTCGTACTCGGCCACAGACTCCTCATATATGTTCTCATACACGTTTAGGCCCCTGCGGAGCGGCGCCTTGAAGTAGATTATGAACGTTAGGTAGGGGGAGTCGGGAGATCCTCTATGCTCCAGACCCACCACCTGAACCCTGGGCCTCACGGTCCTCCCGTTCACTATGACCCTCTCCCTATCCAGCTCCTCCTGCATGTTCGCGGCCAAGCGGGCCATCTCCCTCTCGTAGTCGAGGGGCCTGTGGATCAGCCTAGCATAATACTCGTCAGGGTCGTAGTAGTCGAAGACCAGTATCTCGTAGACCTCCCCCCTCCTAGACACGGTGAAGAATCCCTGAGCATGGACGGGCACCACGTCTGCCAATACGGAGACCCGTATTACTAGTAGGGCCGGTGCGTGAAAAACTATGCCACCTCCCCGGAAGCCCAAACGCGGGGTTTGAGGCCGAGGCGGCGGAAGCACTGCACCACGGCTTCGACGCACTCGGCCTCTCCGGGGCAGCGGAAGAGGTGTGTAGAGTCTCTCGTGTCGCTGGACCCGAACCCCCTGGCCCAGGGCTCCAGGCGCCTGCTAAGCTCCGAGGAGAGCCTACTCTCCAAGCCCTCACACGTGTAGGCATACACCGCTGCCTCCACCGAGACCCTGGGATCCGAGGTGAGATAGTCTATGTGCCAGCGAAGGCTCTTACTCTTCCCCAGGTGGCGGTCTAGGCGTGCAGCCAACCCTCCGGGCCCCCGGGCGGACCCCACGTAGACGTACAGGCCCTTGCCTAGCCTTACAAGGCCTAGACGGCCAGCAAATATGCTTACAGGCTCTTTGACACGAAGAATAAGGGCGTAAACCCCCGGATTCCTGCCTGGATGCTCCCTACCGCTACCCACCTGGAAGCACCTTGGAAGGGGAGAATTGGGCCGGGAGTGACCCGCCCCGTGTACATGGATCCCCGGGGACACGGGTCGGCTTCACACGGGACCGGGGCACTGCCGCGAAATACTTGGGTTCCTGAGAATATATAAGTTGTGGGTCTGGCGGGCTTCTAGGATTAATTAGGGTTGGAACGCGGTGCCCGTGGAGCCTGACTACCTGTTTCTGGCGGCGAGGATCTCGGGTTCCTCCAT
>JALURJ010000149.1 GCA_027016915.1 Desulfurococcales archaeon
GATGAGCAGGCTCGAACTAGTCAAGAAGACCAGGACGGACGAGATAAGGAGCCTACTCCGAACCGAGAGGTTCCCCCACATATGGTGCCCAGGGTGCGGCATAGGAGTAGCGTTGAAATGCTACGCGGAGGCCATCTTGAAGTCCGACATACCCGTGGACAAGCACGTCATAGTGTCGGGGATAGGGTGCTCAGGCAGGGCGGCCGGCTACATGAGGCTCGACGGCTACCACGTAACCCATGGGAGACCCATACCCTTCGCTGTGGGCCTCAAGACGGCTAGGCCTGACCTCGAGGTAACGGTGTTCAGCGGCGACGGCGACCTGCTAACCATTGGCGGAAACCACTTCATCCACGCCGTCAGGAGGAACGACGACATCAACGTCATAATGATCAACAACTTCACCTACGGCATGACCGGGGGGCAGTACAGCGCCACAACCCCCGACGGCGCCAGAACCCTCACCTCGCCCTACGGGTTCATAGAGGGCACCTTCAACGTCCCCTACATGGTGGCAGCCCTGGGGGCCAGCTTCGTGGCCAGGTGGACGCCGCTCCACGACAGGGAGCTTACCAGGGCGATCCAGGAGATGTTCAAGGTCGACGGCTTCGCCTTCATAGAGGTGGTTAGCCCATGCCTCATATTCGGCGAGATGAACAACATACCCCCGCTCGAGATGCTTAAACAGTTCAGGAAGCGCTGCGTGATAGACCACGACGCCGACCTCTCCAAGATAGAGCTCTCCACAGACCCAGACAAGCCCATAGTCCTGGGCAACTTCGTCCGCAGGGAGAAGCCCTCCTACCAGACCCGCTACAAGGAGCTAATGGAGAAGATCAGAGGTGGCGGCAGTGGGAGAGGTTAAGCTCAGACTGATAGGCGCGGGAGGCCACGGCATCCTAACCCTAGGCAACATCATAGGCACAGCAGCAACAGTCCAC
The DNA here is from genome assembly GCA_027016915.1 of Desulfurococcales archaeon. Lineage (GTDB taxonomy): Archaea > Thermoproteota > Thermoprotei_A > Sulfolobales > WAQK01 > WAQK01. The sequence continues at coordinate 942 of JALURJ010000149.1, forward strand.
GCGGGCAAAGAGGCCGTGATGGTGATAGGGTACAGCCCCGCCCAGAGGGGCGGGTGGAGCAGGGCCGACGTCATAGTTTCGGACGAGCCCATAGACTACCCTATATTCAAGTACCCCGACGTCCTGGTCACAACGACCCAGGAGACCTACGACCTGGAGCACGACAACGTTAGGAAGGGAGGCGTGATAATCTACGAGCAGGACCTGGTGGACCCCGTCCCCATAGAGGGGGTCACCCAGATCGGGGTCCCGGCCTTCAAGACAGCCATAAAGGTCGGGCTAAGGCTCTCAGCCAACATAGTGCTACTAGGCTTCCTCAACTCCATGCTCAACCTCGTCCCCGAGGAAGCCCTCCTCAAGACCCTGCACCAGCGCATCAAGAAGAAATACCTGGACCTCAACCTCAGGGCCTACGAGGAGGGCAAAAAACTGTGGGAGGCGCATAGCCGTGGAGGGGAGTAACACCATCCTCATAATAGGTGGAGGAATAGCAGGCATACAGGCAGCCCTAGACGCTGCCAACGCGGGTGCCAAGGTAGTCCTCGTGGAGAGGGGCCCCGTCATAGGCGGGGTCATGGCCCTCCTCGACAAGAACTTCCCAACACTGGACTGCTCCATCTGTATCGAGGCGCCCAAGATAGGCGACGCCATAAGGCACCCCAACATAGAGGTCATAACCCTGGCCGAGGTCATAGACCTCCAGGGCGTGCCAGGCAACTACGAGGTCACCATCTACCAGAGGCCCCGCTACGTCACCAGCGACTGCACCAAGTGCGGCAAGTGCTCCGAGGAGTGCCCCGTAGCAGTGCCCTTCGAGGTCGACGGCGGCATAAGCCTGAGGAAGGCGATATACCTGCCCTTCCCCCAGGCCGAGCCTGGCTGGTACGTCATAGACATCCAGAACTGTCTCAACGACCCGCCCGGATACATGCCCTGCGACCGCTGCATAAGGGCGTGCGAGGTAGGGGCCATAGACTTCACCATGAAGCCTAAGATAGTCAAGAAGCGTGTCGCCGCAGTAGTGGTGGCGGCAGGCTACGACCTCATGGACCCCAGGAGGATACCCGAATACGGCTACGGGAAGTACCCAGACGTCCTCACAGGCCTGGAGTTCGAAAGGCTGCTCAACGCCTCCGGCCCCACGGAGGGCGAGATCCTCAGGCCCAGCGACGGGAAGCACGTGGAGAGACTCCTCTTCGTAACCTGTGTTGGCAGCAGGGACTTGAGGTACGCAGAATACTGCTCCAGGTTCTGCTGCATGTACACTCTGAAGCAGTCCATCCAGGCCAAGGAGCACGGCGTCAAGCACGTCACCGCCCTCTTCATGGACATAAGGGCCTACGGCAAGGGGTTCGAGCACTTCTACAAGAGGGCGCTGGAGGAGGGAGTGGAGATAATCAGGGGCAGGCTAGCCGAGGTCCGCGAGAGGAACGGCAAACTGGTCGCCGTCTTCGAGGACACCCTGAGGGGCACCGTGGAGGAGAGGGAGTACGACATGATAGTGCTGGCACCCTCGGTGCTGCCCAGCAACGGCCTGGAGAAGCTGGCCAAGGCCCTCGGCATCCAGGTCGACAGGGACGGGTTCCTAAAGCTGGGCAAGCCGTGGAGCCCTGTGGAGACCACGAGGCCGGGCGTCTACGTGGCCGGCTCCGCTGCGGGGCCGAAGGACATAGCCGACACCGTCCAGGAGGCTGGGGCAGCCACGGCGCTGGCCCTCTCCCACCTCAAGGGGCTGGAGCTCGCTGAGGAGGAGTTCAAGGAGACCATAACCGACGTCGAGGAGCCCAGGATCGGCGTGTTCGTCTGCCACTGCGGCAGCAACATTGCCGGAGTGGTGGACGTGGCCGAGGTCAGGGACTACGCCGCCAAGCTGCCTAACGTGGTCCACTCCGAAGACCTGAAGTTCGCCTGCTCAGCCGCCTCCGTCGAGTACATAGCCCAGGTGATCAGGGAGAAGAAGCTCAACAGGATAGTGGTCGCAGCCTGCAGCCCAGCCACCCACCTCGGAGTGTTCAGGACTGCCGCCAAGATGGCTGGCCTCAACCCGTTCCTAGTCGACCTCGCCAACATCAGGAACCTCGACTCATGGGTCCACAGGGACACGCCGAGGGAGGCCACAGAGAAGGCGAAGGACTACGTCAAGATGGCGGTCATGAGAGCCCCGCTCCTCCAGCCCCTCAAGACCCTCAGGTTCCCCGTGGTCAAGAGGGTCCTCGTGGTGGGCGGAGGAATAGCGGGCATGAAGGCGGCGGCAGCCGCTGCCAGGCTCGGGCTGGAGGCCATACTGGTGGAGAAGGAGCCCGAGCTTGGAGGAGTGCTCAGAAAGCTTAGGCTCATAGCGCCCGAAGGCGTGGAGGCCAAGAAGGTGCTTGACGAGGCCGTGGAGGAGCTGAGGGCTGCGGGGGTCAAGGTGTACACGGGCACCACCGTCGAGAAGGTCGAGGGGTTCGTGGGGAACTTCAAGGTGGAGCTAAGCAACGGTGAGAAGTTCGAGGTGGGCGCCATCATCATGGCGACCGGCGCCAGGGTGCACCAGCCCACCCACCTGGGCTACGGGGAGAAACCCAACATCTACACCCTCATGGACCTGGAGGCTAAGGGCTACAACGTGCCCGGCGACAACGTTGTCTTCATAGCATGTGTGGGCAGCAGGAACGAGAAGAGGGGGTGCAGCAGGTACTGCTGCACATCCATGATCCACCAGGCACTCCATCTGAGGAGGATGGGGAAGAACGTAGCCATAGTCTACAAGGATATAAGGACCTACAGCAGGGGTGCCGAGGAGCTCTACAGGAAGGCCGCTGAGGAGGGAGTGGTGTTCCTCAAGGTAAGCAGCCTGAAACCCGTGGAGGACAGCATAAGGATAACAGACGAGGGCGTCGTGGTGCAGGAGGAGCTGCTGGGAGCCGAAGTGCTGGTGCCCGCGGACGCCATAGTCATGGCAACGGCTCTGGAGCCCAATCCCGACATAGAGCCCCTGGTGGAGCAGCTCAAGATATCGAGGGACATGGAGGGCTTCCTCCTCGAATCCCACCCCAAGCTCGGCCCCGTGGAGAGCCCGGTCCCCGGAGTCATGTTGGCAGGCACGGCGCAGGGCCCCAAGGACCTGAGGGAAACCGTGGCCCAGGCATACGCAGCAGCGGCCAAGGCCGCGGCGCTGCTCAACAAGGGCTACGTGGAGAAGGAGCCCCTCGTAGCGGTGATCGACCAGTCCAAATGCATCAAGTGCGGGGCCTGTATGAGGGTCTGCCCCTACAACGCGATAAAGGGAGAGGTGAGGAAGTACATAGAGGTGGTCCAGGCGGCCTGCGAGGGGTGCGGGGCCTGCGTCGCGGAGTGCCCC
>JALURJ010000150.1 GCA_027016915.1 Desulfurococcales archaeon
CATATCTGTAGCCACCATCGCGGCATACTCCACGCTGATGGGGGAGAGGCTGGACAGAGAGACCATAGCTAGGCTGGGACACTTGGTCGAAAAGGTGGTGCAGGGCGCGGCCAGCCCCATGGACACGGCCATAGCCACCCATGGGGGCTTACTCGTAGTAGAGCCCGGCAGGACGCCGCCCTACAGGGTGCTGGAGGCCAGAAGCCCGCCCCTAGTAATAGGGTATACGCCTAGGGAGGGCACTACCGCCGAGCTCGTCGCTAGAGTGAGAAGGCTGAAGGAGAGGTACCCCGACCTGATAGGCATGGTCATGGAGTCCATAGGCATGCTTACCAGGAGGGCGATAGACGAGCTGATTAGGGGAAGTTTAGAGGCTTTAGGCGAGCTTATGGACATGAACCACTCGTTGCTAAGGGCTTTGGGTGTCTCCACCAAGAAGCTGGACGACATGGTTAACGCTGCAAGGGTTGCCGGGGCCCTGGGAGCCAAGCTTACGGGTGCGGGTGGGGGAGGCTCCATGATAGCGCTGTGCCTGGAGGAGCGTAAAAGCCATGTTGAGGCCAGCATCAGGGCCGTGGGTGGCAGCATAATAGACGCCGACACCGGCGGCGAGGGCGTCAGAGTAGAGTCCGCCGAGTGAGGCCTCGGCCCCGCTGAAGGCTCCTCACCTGCTCGGCTCAGGGGTTCTATCTTCACAGGCCTCGATATAGGGATCGGGTGGGTGTCTAATATTTCCTCCAACGAGTAGCAATGTTAAATATTGGATAGATGCAACTAGAAGATAATGTAGTGTGGTCGCATTGTGCGGCATCATAGGCATAGCGGCCCAGAAGGGCAACGTGGTCCCCCTCATAATCGGAGGGCTTAAGAGGCTAGAGTATAGAGGCTACGATAGTGCTGGGATAGCCGTAGTCTCCGGGCGCTCGGTTAGCGTCAGGAAAGGTGCAGGCAAGATAGAGCACGTAGTTGTGGCCAAAGGGTTCGAGGAGCTTAGCGGCACTACGGGGATCGGGCATACAAGATGGGCTACCCACGGAGCCCCAAACGACGCCAACGCACACCCACACACGGACTGTACAGGCTCTATAGCCGTGGTGCACAACGGCATAATAAAGAACTATGCAGAGCTTAAGGAAGAGCTAGCCGCGCGGGGACACAGGTTTAGCAGCGAGACAGACACAGAGGTCGTAGCCCACCTGATAGAGGAGGAGCTAAGGAGGCTCGGCAGCTTCCAGCAGGCCTTCAGGGAGGCCGTTAAGAGGCTTGAAGGCAGCTTCGCACTAGCCGTGCTGTACTCCGGCGAGCCCGACAAGATATATTTTGCCAAGAAGGACAGCCCCCTAGTGGTGGGGCTGGGTAGAGGCGCCAACTTCCTGGCAAGCGATATACCGGCATTCCTCGAGCACACGCGTAGGGTGATTGTGCTGAGGGACGGCGAGGCTGGCTGGATAACGCACAGCGATGTCCACATCGAAAACGTCTATACCGGTGAGAACGTCTATGTTCCGGGCAGGGTAAGGACGATCTCGTGGAGCCCCTCTATGGCGGCTAAGGGCGGCTACCCGCACTTCATGCTTAAGGAGATCCACGAGCAGCCCAGGGCGCTGAGGGACACCTTTTACGGGCTTAGCAGCGACGAGTCCCTCGTTAAGGCGGCTGAGCTCCTAGCCTCGGCAAACAACATATATGTAACGGCTGCTGGGACGAGCTACCACGCAGGGCTCCTCTTCGACTACTACATGCTGCGTTTAGCTGGGAGGACTGTGAGGGCATTCATCGCCTCCGAGTACGAATGGTTCAAGGACGTGCCCGGCAGCGATGATGTGCTGCTGGCGATAAGCCAGAGCGGCGAGACCATGGACACGCTTAAGGCTGTGAGGTTGTTCAAGGAACACGGCGCCCGTATCATAGCGCTTTCCAACGTCTATGAAAGCGCCATTCCACGTGAGAGCAACGTGGCTATATACACTAGGGCTGGCCCCGAGATAGGTGTAGCTGCCTCGAAAACCTTCCTTACACAGGCACTCGCCCTGCTCCTGCTGGCAAGTCATGTAGCCAAGTTCTCCGGGAGGCTGACGCGGGACGAGATGGCTGGCATCGTATCAGCAGCCTCGACGGCCAGCAAATTGGCCCAGAGATCCATAGCGGTTTCCGAAGGAGTTGTGAGGACCGTTGCAAAGTGGTTCTCAAAGAAGGGGAACGCCTACATACTGAGCCGCGGCATAGGGGTCCCAATAGCCATGGAGGGCGCCCTTAAGGTGAAGGAGATCTCGTATATCCATGCCGAGGCTTATCCGGCTGGTGAAAGCAAACACGGCCCTATAGCTCTCATAGAGCCCGGCTTCCCCGTGTTCTTCCTATTAGTAGACCCGCACCTGAAGGAGCTTAAAGGCAACGTCATGGAGATGAAGGCTAGAGGAGCCTCTGTAATAGCTGTGGGCCCGCCCAGGTCAGAGATACTTTCGGAAGCGGACATCCATATACCGGCCCCAGAGGCCCAGCCCTTGCTTGAGCCATTCACGCTTACGCCGCCCCTACAGCTGCTCGCCTACTATACTGCGGTCTCTCTAGGCTATAACCCCGATAAGCCTCGCAACCTTGCAAAAACCGTGACGGTGGAGTAGCATGAGGGCCGTGGTGCTTGCAGGCGGGACTGGGGGAAGCATGGAGGCCCTGACGGGCCCCCGGCCCAAAACGTGGCTCAGGGTACTTGGTAAGAGGCTTGTAGAGTATTCCCTCGAGGGGTTGGTGAAGGCCGGTGTGAGGAACATAATCGTGGTGGCTGACGGGGATTATTCAGACCTAGCCTCGGAGCTTACATCGAAGTACCGCGAACTCGTGGATCTCAGGATAGTTGAGCAGAAGGCACCCGGTATAGAGGGTGCTCTCCTCTCAGCCAGGAGGCACGTTGGGGAGGGTGAACCCATAGTCTTGGCCTACGGAGACATAGTGGCTCCACCCGGCTTCTATAGTAGCAGTATAGCAGCTTACAATGCCTCGTCCAGTGAGGCGCTAATGGCGCTGACGCCTGTGGCCTCTGGGCTTCAGACGTACGGTGTGGTGATGGTGGAGGACCGCCGGGTCACAAGTATTCATGAGAAGCCCAAGGAGAGGGTAGAGTCCACCTACGCTTATGGAGGCCTAATGGTGGTTCCCCCCACATTCTTCGAGATGGTAAGGGACGAGGGTTCGATGGCGTTAGCTATGAGGGCCCTGATCCAGAAGGTAGACGTTGATGCCTACATTTGGAGCGGGCCCTGGTATGATGTGGACGAGCCTTGGGATCTCCTGCGGGCCGCTGTGGGTCTTCTGGACACTATGGGTGAGACGAGGATAAGCTCTTCGGCGAAGGTGCCGGAATCGGTCACCCTCGACGGGCCGGTCATCGTGGAGGAGGGCGCAGTGCTTGACCATGGAGCCGTGATCAAGGGGCCAGCATATGTTGGGAGGAAGGCATTCGTGGGCATGAATGCCTTCATTAGGCCTTACACTGACCTGGAGGACAGCGCTATAGTGGGTTCGCACACAGAGGTTAAGAGGAGCGTGCTCCAGCCGAGAGCATATGTTGCCTCGTTCTGCTACATAACCGATACCGTCATCGGCGAGGAGGCCAGCGTCTCGCCATACGTGTTGACCCTGAACGTTGTCCCTGTTGTCAAGGCTCCGCCCAGGTTCGAAGACCTGGTGCTTGGCGCTTCTAAGAGGGTGAAGCTGGGCTCCATTATTGGGTCCAGGTCCAAGGTGCCGCCCCGCGCTGCTCTCCAGCCTGGAACGGTGGTGGGCTACGGCGAGATACTCTCCTAGCCCACTTTCAACCCCCTCTACCTAAAACCTCGTGGAACGTGTTTTTCCCACAGCTTTTACAGTAGTGGTATATTTTCTTGAAGTCCTTCAGGTAGAAACTCACGTCGAGAACCCACTCTTCACCGCACTCTGTGCACTTAAGCAACCACTTAGCCATCCATCCACCTAGAGCCATTGTAGGGGGTCCCTTGATTTAAAGATTCACCCAGCCTCGGCTTTGAAGGCTTCCAGGAAGCTTCTTACCTCCCCAGACACCCTTCTAACATTCTCCACGAACCCTCTGGCGTCGTCTATCATGAGGGGCTTGATCATTTCCAGTACTTCCACCGGTATCAGTATTTTCTTGTTGACCTTGCTGTATCGGCATCTACTGCATTTAGAGTACCTGAGTATTTCAACCATTAGGTTGAACCCCGAGGAGCTGATGAGCAGGGGCGCCCTGAGTCTTATGTGCTCGACGAGCGGTTTCCCGCA